>JAUIKV010000024.1 GCA_030430615.1 Bacteroidia bacterium | reverse complement strand
AAGACGGACATGGCGTTGACTGGCCAATTCGCTATAACGATCTGGCACCGTGGTACGACAAGGTGGAAGAATACATTGGCGTTTGTGGCAACAACGTCGGAAGTGACCAGGTGCCTGACGGAAAACTCACTGAGCCAATGCCCTTCAATTGCGTCGAGGAGGACTTTGCCAACAGGGTCTACGAGAACATGGACGGACGGATTGTCACTCACGCACGGGTGGCCCACATCACGGGTGATAAAACCTACGAGGGAAGAGGAAAGTGTCAGTACCGGGACCGATGCATGAGAGGATGTCCTTTTGGAGGGTACTTCAGCAGCAATGCCTCAACGCTTCCAGCTGCCCAGAGAACAGGAAACATGACCCTGCGACCCAACTCAATTGTTTATGAAATTGTGTATGACGATGATTTGAAAAAAGCTACTGGGGTCAGGGTTGTTGACACCCTTACCAAGGAAAAGCTCTTTTTCAAAGCCTCGATCATTTTCTGTTGTGCTTCGGCAATTGCCTCTGCTGCCATCCTTATGCAGTCGAGGTCTGAGCGGTTTCCGAATGGACTGGGCAACGACAGTGGTGAGCTGGGCCACAACATCATGGATCACCATCTTGGAGCAGGTGCCTATGCGGTCGTTGATGAACATGAAGATAAATACTACAAGGGAAGGAAGCCAGCCGGTTTTTACATCCCTCGTTTCAGAAATGTGGAGGGAGAATCCGAACCTGCAGATTTCATACGCGGCTATGGCTATCAGGGAAGCGCAAGTCGGTCCAACTGGAAGAGAGCAATCAAAGAAATGAGTTATGGAGAAGACATGAAGGAGGAGCTGATGAAACCTGGTCCCTGGGTTATCGGCATGGGGGGCTTTGGCGAATGCCTGCCCTATCACGAGAATAAGATGAGTCTGAACTATGACAACCTGGACGAATGGGGGCTCCCAACAGTGGATTTTGATGTGGAGTACAAGGAAAATGAGAAGAAGATGCGCCAGGATATAGTCGATCAGGCCGTTAAGATGATGAAAGCCGCGGGATACACGAAAATCATGCCTTATGACAATGACGAAGAGTTTTTTCCAGGATTAGGCATCCATGAGATGGGTACAGCCCGCATGGGAAGGGACCCAAGAACCTCGGTACTTGGAAAATACAACCAGGTACATTCCGTGCCCAATGTCTTTGTCACAGACGGGGCCTGCATGACGTCCTCTGGTTGCCAGAATCCATCATTGACTTACATGGCCCTGACAGCCAGGGCAGCCAATTATGCGGCAGATAAGTTCCTTCAGGAAAACAAAAGAAAGGAATCATGAAGAGGAGGGAAGCTATAAAGAATTTGTCGCTGGGTATCGGCTATGTGGTTAGCGCACCCGCTGTGCTTGGAATTCTTGAGTCGTGTTCAAAACCTGAGAAGGGCTGGGAGGCTGTTTTTCTCGGTGAGGAACTCAAGCCAATTGTAAATCATCTTGTAGACATTATTTTGCCTCGCTCGGAAAGTCCCGGAGGATTGGATCTGAATCTGCCCCAGTTCATAGACAGAATGTGTGCAGACATCCTGACTAAAACAGACCGGGAATTGGTACTGAGAGGTGGATCACTATTCGCCGAACGTGTTGCGAGCCATACCGGTAGAGCTGTAATTAAGGCCGATCGAAAGGAAGTCAAGGAGGTCTTTGAATTCTATTTTGATCTATCCCCTGAAGAACAGAAGGCAGTTCTGGACAGGCAACAGAAAGGAGAAAGTGGTTTAAACAATGAAGATAAAGATAGTTTTGCGCTATATAAATTTTTGTTTGGCGTTCGGGAATTTTCCTTGCTCGGGTACTTCACCTCTGAAAGAATTGGTAAGGACTTTCTGGTTTTCGATCCCATCCCGGGAGGGTATAAGCCCTGCATCCCTTTAAGTGAAGTGGGCAACGCCTGGACGATAGGTTGATTTGACAGCAAACCAATGTTATGGATGATATCTATGTGATTATTGGCGTAAGCGGATGCGGAAAATCAACGATCGGAAAACTGCTTGCCGATCGTATGGGGCTCTCTTTTTACGATGCGGATGATTTCCACCCCAAGGCGAATGTTGACAAGATGTCCAGGGGAATTGCCCTGGATGATGAGGATCGCAAAGGATGGTTGGATATCCTGTCTTTGAATATGGAGCAATGGCAAGAAAAGGGTGGCGCCGTTCTCGCCTGCTCGGCTTTGAAGGAGAAGTACCGTCAAAAGCTTTCGAGCCGTGTCAATAACCCACATTGGATATATCTCAAGGGAAATTTTGAGCTGATCGAAGCGCGTCTTAACGAAAGGTCAGGGCATTACATGGGTTCCGAATTGCTCAGGTCTCAGTTTGATGCCCTGGAGGAGCCTCCATATGGGTTGGTCATTGATATAGAACAGCCCCCTGAGCAGATTATCGAACAGATTATGTCAAAATTAAAAATGGAGAACAGGAGTGTTTTTGGAGTTTACGGCCTGGGCGTCATGGGTGCAAGCATGAGTCTCAACATCGCCGACAAGGGATACGAGCTTTCAGTTTACAACAGGTCGGAAGGTGAAGAAAAGGAAGTGGTACGGGACTTTCTCGATAAAAATCGAAATTATACTAATATTCAAGGTTTTACAGATGTTGGAGACTTCGTGGAATCCATTGCCCGCCCAAGGCAGATATTGCTCATGATCAAAGCCGGTCCTGTAGTCGATATTGTCATCGATCAATTGCTTCCGCTGCTTTCAGAGGGCGACGTGCTTATCGATGGTGGAAACTCACACTATACAGATACGCAGCGAAGGGTTGAGCTAGCGGGTTCTCATGGAATCGGTTTTATTGGTGCCGGGGTTTCCGGCGGGGAAGAAGGGGCTCGAAAGGGGCCGTCCATCATGCCGGGAGGGAAGAAGGAAGACTATGCAAAAGTGGCCTCTGTCCTGGAAGCGATTTCGGCCCGGGATGCTTCGGGGAGTGCCTGCTGCTCCTACATAGGCCCTGATGGTTCAGGGCACTTCATCAAAATGGTGCACAATGGCATTGAATATGTTGAGATGCAGCTTTTGGCAGAGTTATACGCTTTGCTGCGACCAGAAAAGAACAATGAGGAAATCGCCCGGATTTTTGAAGCGTGGAACCAGGGCCCCCTGTCGAGCTACCTTCTGGATATTACCGTCCACATACTCAGAAAGAAAGAGGACAATCACTATCTCTTGGATCGGGTCCTTGACCGTGCGGGCAACAAGGGCACGGGTTCCTGGTCGAGCAAGGTGGCGATGGATCTTGGCACACCGAACGGAATGATGACGGAGGCTGTATTCGCCAGGTATATTTCCTCTTTTAAGGAGAGAAGAGAGTATCTCGCCTCGACGCTTTCTCAAGATAGAGGCAATTTCGTTCCGGTTGAACTCGAGGCTTTGGAAAGGGCCTATGAATTTGCACGCCTTGTAAATCACCAGCAAGGGTTTCAGTTGATGGCCAAGGCTTCCAAAGAGTATAATTGGGGCCTTAATTTTCAGGTAATTGCAAGGATATGGTCCAATGGATGCATTATCAAGTCCAACCTGATGAATGAGCTTAGGACTTACTTTTCAAACGATGAAGATCTCTTTATGATCCGCGATATACGAGAAAAGTTGGTCAGTGGAGAAGCCTCGCTTGTCGAAATGCTGAGAGAAGGTTTAAACCGACGCGTGAGTTTGCCTTGTTTCACAAGCGCTTACCAGTTTTGGATAGATTCAACGACGAGAAATTTGCCAGCAAACCTGATCCAGGCACAACGTGACTTCTTCGGGGCCCATACCTACCAGAGAACGGATGATCCAAAAGGGGAATTCCATCACTCAGATTGGAACTGATTAACTCCCAGTAGGATAAACAGTTATAATAAAGAGGCGGTTTCTTGCGTTTATATAGGAAATTGCTGAAAAATGAGCGTTGAAAAAGAAAAGTCTGCCACGGAATCCCCTAAGAAGGCAGGCAAGGTCATAAAGGTTCTCTTCGAGACGAAGGAACACAAAAAGGCGGAGCGTGAGTACGAGGAGTATTACAATCGTATCCGCAACATGAGTCGTGGTCGCGTCTGATCAATTCTTCTTGAAATAATCCTTTACGTAGGCGATCTTCTGATTGTCAGTCATATTGTCCGAGACCTTGGTTTCCTTCAGCTTCTGAACCAGGTTTTGATCCTCAAACATCATTTTTTCCAACCTTTTTTTCGTCTGGGCCGGACCGAAAACCATAATCTGGTCGGCACTTTTGAGTTCATCGATCACCCTGTTGAGATATCGCGTGGTATACTGCTCAATCCGATTCTTCTTTCCTTTCTCATCCACGAGATATTGGTCGCCAAATCTCCCAAACTGTTTCTTTTCGCCTTCAATCCGGACGCGGGTCTCTACATCTGAATAAATGGTCTTGGTCTTGATTGCCTCCTCATCCACCAGGGTAATGATATTTGCCTCTTTCTGGTCTATCCAAACTCCAACATTTTTCATAATCAAGAATTTAGTTAATACTCTGTTTTGTCTTCTTTTTCATCCCATCGCTCAAAGGCTTGAAGTGCCTCCTTTCGTCCCATCTGACGAAACTCGATGTTCCTTTCCCCGGGGGTAAGTCCAATCTGTTCGAAGATAAACGCATCATCGAATCCACTTTTAGCGGCATCTTCGCGTGTGCTCGCGAAGAAAACTTTTTCTGGCCTGGCCCAGTAAATGGCTCCAAGACACATCGGACAGGGTTCGCAACTGGTATAAATAACACATCCATCGAGCTGATGACTGTCCAAATGAGAGCAGGCATCACGAATAGCCAGAATCTCTGCATGAGCCGTTGGATCCTGGTTGGAGGTCACCCGGTTGTTGCCCTTTCCGATGATTTTGCCGTCTTTTACGATCACACATCCGAAAGGCCCTCCATCATTGTTTTCCACGCCTTTCAGGGACAGATCAATGGCTTCTTTCATGAAGCTGTCCACCTGTTCCTGGTTTTTTTCTTCTGAACTGCTCCAATGCTTTGCAGCCTCGTCGAGAAACTTTTTATTGAAGCTGTTGCACATGTCAGACTTTTAAACTTCCAACCATATCCTCGGGTTTTACCCAGGAATCGAACTCCTCTGCGGTGAGCAAGCCAAGATTGATGGCCTCTTCCTTGAGAGTTGTTCCATTCTTGTGAGCCGTCTTGGCTATCCTAGCCGCATTTTCATATCCAATCTTCGTGTTTAGTGCAGTGACCAGCATAAGTGAATTATCCACAAGGTACTTGATCCTATCCAGGTTGGGTTCGATGCCTATTGCGCAGTTCTCGTTGAAAGACAGGCAGGCATCACCCAGTAGCTGAGCGCTTTGAAGCGCATTGGACGCCATTACCGGTTTGAACACGTTCAATTCATAGTGCCCGTTGAGTCCTCCAACGGTAACAGCTACATCGTTACCGATTACCTGGGCACAAACCATGGTCATGGCCTCTGCCTGGGTCGGATTCACCTTGCCTGGCATGATTGACGAACCTGGCTCATTGGCTGGGATGATGATCTCCCCGATACCGCTTCGCGGACCTGAAGCCAAAAGGCGGATGTCATTCGCAATTTTCATCAGGGAAACCGCGAGCTGTTTGAGTGCGCCATGGGTCTCCACGATTGCATCATGAGCTGCCAACGCCTCGAATTTGTTCTTTGCTGTTACAAATGGAAGACCGGTGAAATCCGCTATATATTGTGCTACCAGCGTGTCATAACCTTCCGGGGTATTGATTCCCGTGCCAACGGCTGTGCCTCCCAGGGCAAGTTCCGACAAATGGTCCAGGGTATTTTTAAGAGCCTTCATCCCGTGATCGAGTTGGGAGACATAGCCCGAAAACTCCTGCCCAAGTGTCAAAGGGGTGGCATCCATGAGATGCGTACGTCCTATTTTGACAACATTCGTAAAGGTTTTGGACTTGGCATCCAGCGTATCTTTTAGCGTTTGTATTCCGGGAAGGGTGACTTCAACGACTTTTTTATAGACTGCGATATGCATTCCCGTTGGGAACGTATCGTTTGAAGACTGAGATTTGTTGACGTCATCATTGGGGTGAATGAATCGCTCCTTCCCTTCAAGAGTTCCGCCATTATTTACATGGGCCTTATTGGCGATCACCTCATTGCAATTCATGTTGCTCTGCGTCCCGGAGCCGGTTTGCCATATGACCAGGGGAAACTGATCGTAGAGTTCGCCTCCCAGGATCTCGTCGCATACCTCAGCGATGGCATCTCTCTTTTCACGGGTAAGCACGCCCAGGTCGTGATTGGCAAATGCCGCAGCTTTTTTCAAATAGGCAAAACCCTCTATGATCTCCCTGGGCATCGAGGCCTCAGGACCAATTTTGAAATTGTTTCTTGACCGTTCTGTTTGGGCTCCCCAATATTTGTCAGCAGGCACTTTCACCTCTCCTATGGTATCGTGCTCAATTCTGTATTTCATGTGATATAATTTAGCGGTAAACGTATTAGACAAAGATACGAAAACGCCTCAAAAAACGCCTGAATTTCCCTGTAAATTGGTCGTTTCTACGAACCGAATTCCTAATGATCGTCACTGCCAGAGGAACCCCGTGATCGCTCTCTTTTCATCTTCTAATTGAATAGATAAAAGACGATTGAGCGACCTTTTACATGGCATATGACATGGCATAAAATCTTTTGCAAATGATTGTTAATCTCAAAATATGTCTTATTTTTGATGCGAATTTTAAACAGCGCCTTCAAGATGGAAATTGATGTTTTTTTAGGATTTTTAGTATTTCTCACCGTGTTTACCATGGGATTTTGGATGTTGATCTTCTTATTGACTTTCGTGGTTCCTTATTGGCTGTTTGGAAATTTGATGGAAAATTGGAAATTGAAAAGGGCTGAAAAGAAAGCCAAATCCAAATAAAGATTATATCGCCTAGAATAAAAGCTTGTTTTAACAAGCTTTTTTTATGCACTTTTTTTAGCTGACGACTTTGCGATTTAATCCGATAATTCAGATTCAATAAAACTTGTCTGATCTATTTGATCTGATCGTCTATTTCAAAAACGTTCTTGTCGAGATCCTTGGATCTGTTGTGCGCGTTGCGGCGGCCTGCCTTGTTGAATCGATAGGAAAACGATAGAAGGTATTGGGTGTCGTATATGAAATTCCGATTAGTGATTGTGTTGGCCTCAAGTGAGTTGAATCTCGCTTCCTTGGTATAGAAAACATCGTTGACCCGAAAAGTCAGAGTTGAACGACCTGAAAAAAAGTCTTTGCTCAGACTCAGGTTCACATATTGAAAGTCCTCGAGTTCTGTAATCGCTGTTTTCTGAGCCGACTGATAAGTGTAGTCGATGTTAAAACGAAACGTGTTGGTGAACTGATAGAGGAATCTGAAATTGCCGTAGAACACCCAGTTTGTGAAATCATAGGCGCCGTCGAGGGTATCGAACAAATCCGCATAATATGGGCTAATTATCCCGTACAGCCTGATCTTTCCCGTGGGGTTGTAAGTGGCTTCCAATTCGAGACCCGTATAGTTGAGCGTTCCATTGTTGACAGGTTGTCGGGTATACACATCAAAACCGTCCGGGGTTTGCAGCCCGGTGTTGCGAAGGATGTTCATGATCCGATCGGTCGAATTCGAATAGAACAGGGCAGTGTTCAATGAGAGCCTCTCGAACTGGTGGTAGTATTCAAGGTAGAAGTAGTTGGTGTAATAGGGTTGCAGAAAAGGATTGCCCAGGAGAATGAATCGCTCATCCGCAAACGAATTGAATGGATTCAGTTGGGAAACTGTCGGTCTGTCGATGAATCGCGTGTATCCGATCGAGAAAAAGTTCTGGTCCTTCATGTTGTAGGTCAGCAGAGCTGACGGAAAAAGATCGTTGTAGTCGTTTTCGAAATCCTCCTGCACGTTTTGTTCCTCTATTAGGGTTTGGGTAAGCTCTGCCCTGAGTCCGACTGAAAAGCTGAACTGATCAATCTCGTGCGCGAAATTGACGTAGAAGGCATTGATTCTCTCGTCGTATACTATCTCACTGGAAAAATCAGGATTGATATCGAACTGCTGGGTGCTCGGATTCAGATTGCTCGACAAAAAGTCGTTGTTGTACAATCGGAAGTTAGATTTTAGCCCGGCTTCAAATTTCGAGGCGTTCCCAAGCGGGAGACTGTAATCGAGGCGCACATAGAAGTTGTCCACTCCTTCGTCTTTGACATATTTTTGTTCCGTTTGGTCATTCCCGGGGAAAGTCTCCGTGTTGAGTATGTCAGTATCGTTTTCCCCCACATTGTTGTCGTATTTGAGGTCCATCGAGAGCTGATGTCCTTCTTTCTCAAATTTTCTGCTGTACTGCACAAAAGCCTCCAGGAAGGTTTCGTCTGTATTCTCATCAACGTCGCGCAGGGAGGAGCGTAACAACTCGTCAACAGGCCGATAGTCGTCCAGGATCAACTCAGCGTCATAGTTCTTGTTGTTGGTTGTGTACATGATGGAGGTCGTCAGCGTGTTTTTATCATCTATGAAAAAATCGCTGCCAATGTTAAAGAGAAAGCTGTTTCGCTGTTTGTAGTCGGTTCGAAATTCCTCAAAGTTTCCGGTAGGATCCTGATTTTGATCCAAAAACACCTGTTCTATTTCTGTCTTCTTTATTGGAACCTGATGATTGAAGCTGGCCGTTGAGAAGATGTTGACCTTGTCAGTTCGGTAATTGATAAACGTCGATACTCCGTGATTGGCCGGATTCCCAAAATGGGCTTCAACTGTGCCATTGTAGCCTTCAGAAGATCTTTTTTTCAGAACGATGTTCAGTATTCCGCCTCCTCCCTCTGAATCGTATTTCGCGGATTGGGCTATGATCTCCACTTTGGCTATGCTGCTTGAGGGTATCATGCTCAGAAGATCCGCATTGCTCCTTTGTCCCCCGTAAGGCTTTCCATCTACGAGGACCATTGCAGTGTTCCCGCGGATTGATATATTTCCCTGTTCGTCTACCCGAACGGAGGGAGTATTTTCCAGCACCGTGATGGCAGTCCCGCCTATGTTGGCGATGTCTTTAGAAGCATTATACACCTTCTTGGTCAGGTTGTGGTCCATGAGATTGGCCTGGGCAACCAATTCGACCTCCTCCAGCTTTTCGATGTTCTGTTCCAGTTCGATCACCCCCATGTCGATATCCTGATGAATGTTGAAAACATCTATCACAAAGGGCTGAAAGGAGAGTGATTCAACGATGCAATAATATTTTCCTTCGGGGACCATCAAATCAAAATGACCTGTTTTGTCAGTTACGTCTCCAATAAGCTCCCCTGAATCGATGTCCCTGAAGCTGACTGTTACAAATTGAAGCGGGCTATGAGTTTCTGCGTCCTGCACCAAACCGTTGACTGCATGGTACATTCCATTTTCCTGCCCTGTAAGATGCGAAGAGAGGAGACCTATGATCAGGATATGAAGGATTTTCTTTTTCAAAATGATCAACCGATAAATGTAGGGTTTTGACAAATATCAAAAAATAGCGGAAACGGGTATTTTTCGTTATTTACAAATAGAGGAAATCAGTCGATCAATTTATGAATGTTCTCCGGTGGTCTGCCAACCACAGCGCTCCCGTCGGAAATGACGATGGGTCGCTCGATAAGCTTTGGATGTGACACCATGGCTGCCACAATCTCTTCTTCACTCATCTCTCTGCCTTTGAAGTTCTCCTTCCATTCTTTTTCATTCTTTCGGACCAGGTCTATGGCCCTCATATTGAGCTTGGATAGTATGTCAGTCAGCTGTTCTTTGGTCAAAGGGTCCTTGAGGTATTCCACGATAGTAAAGTCTTGTCCTGACTCTTCAAGGATCTTTAAGCCTTCACGGCTTTTTCTGCATCTGGGGTTGTGAAGTATTTTCATAAGGTCCGATTCTTGATTGGCAGACGAATTTACTAAAAATTGGCAGCTTTCACCAATATAAAGAGGGATACGAGTATATTTGAGGCATGAACCTGATCGACACCCATACACATCTCTACGTGGAGCAATTCGATCCTGATCGGAAAGAGGTGGTTGAACGCGCTATGAAAGAAGGGATTAGTAAGTTCTATATACCGGCAATTGACTCCACGTATTATGAGAGAATGTTTGATTTGAGAGACAGTTATCCTGAAGCCGTCCGATTGATGGCCGGGCTGCACCCTACCCATGTGAAGGAAGACTATGAGAAGGAGCTTGAATTTGTCAAAGACCTTCTTGAGAAAGATAATTTTGCGGCCATTGGTGAGATCGGTATAGACCTGTATTGGGACAGGACCTTTCTGGAGGAACAGAAGAAGGCTTTTCGCACCCAGATCGGCTGGGCCAAAGCCAGATCTTTGCCCATTGTGATTCACGCAAGAGACTCCTTTTCAGAGATTTTTGAAATTATGGACCAGGAACAGTCACCGAATCTCAAAGGAATCTTTCACTGCTTTACCGGTACGCTTGAACAGGCCAAAAAGATCATTGGTTATGGCTTCAAACTGGGCATAGGAGGAGTGGTGACTTTTAAGAACGGGGGAATAGACAAGTTCTTGAGCGAGATAGAGTTGGAAAACCTCGTCCTTGAGACCGATTCGCCCTACCTTGCCCCCAAGCCATTTCGCGGCAAGCGAAACGAGAGTTCTTATCTGATGTATGTTGTTGAGAAGTTATCCGAGATCTACGGGATGGAACCCAATAAGATCGCGGAGATCACAACTCGAAGTGCACAAGATATTTTCAATGGATAGAACACATCTGAAAACACCTCTGGGCATTTTGGAAATCTGCGGGACCTCGAAAGGGATCCGTTCGGTATCTTTCACCGAAATGCCTGAAGTTGAGATTGAAAACACTCCTGAAACTCTTCAGGCATGCAAGATGCAGCTTCGTGAATATTTTCAGGGGACCCTGAGGGAATTTTCCCTGCTGCTGGACCCGGAAGGAACTTCTTTTCAGAAAAAGATTTGGGCCCAACTGTGCAACATCAGTTACGGAAAAACCTCTTCTTACGCCGAGCAGGCAAAGGCATTCGGAGACCTCAAAGCGATAAGAGCTGTGGCTGGAGCCAATGGAAAGAATCCAATCGCTATAATCATTCCCTGTCATCGCGTTATCGGGTCAGATGGCAAACTCACAGGATACGCCGGGGGGCTCTGGCGCAAGAAATGGCTTCTCGAACATGAAAATCCGCCGGCACAAAGGAGTCTGTTCTGACTTTTTAGCTGTTTCAATTGACTTTGTTTACGCTGCAAGCGTGACGATAATTTCTCCTATTTTTGTCCAAATCTCTATGGAATGAAAAGGATTCTGGTTTTGGCGGTCTTATGCCTTTCGGCCTGGGCTCAGGCTCAGATCGGACCCCGAGAAGCGAGAATCAGATCCCTTGAAGTTGTATCTGACACGTTGCTCATTGACAGCGTGAGCATCAGCCCTTATTTTTTTGAAGTTTACGATGAAAAGGGAAATGAAATTGATCCCGGGAGCTACCAGGTGGATCACGCGAAAGGTCTTTTTATTTCAGATGACGATTTCCCTTACCGGGGGAGTGTGATTGAGATTCGATATGAGCGACTGCCTGATTTCATGACAAGGTCGTATCAGGCCTTTGACCCCAACCTGATTGTTCCCCGAGCGACGAGTGACGCCCGGGTTTACAGCTCGAGGGCCGATAGAAAGAGTGCCGCGGTAAAGCCTTTCGAGGGGCTATCCACCAGGGGCAGCCTGTCACGCGGTGTCACGATCGGATCCAACCAGGACGCCGTGGTCAGTTCAAATTTCAACCTTCAGATCGAGGGCAGGCTATCCGAAAAGGTCGGAATTCGCGCTTCAATAACCGACAATGAGATTCCGCTCCAGTCGGGAGGATTTACACAGCGACTTGATGAATTTGACCAGGTTTTTATTGAGATGTTTAGCGACAAGTGGACACTCCGGGCGGGAGATTTGGATCTGATCAATCGAGAGAATTACTTCATGCGTTTTCAGAAGAAAGTGTCGGGCTTAATGGTGAATGCCCTTCCAGGCCAGAAGACTGGAGAAACCGAGGTCTTTGCTTCCGGGGCAATAGTTCGAGGCAAATTCAACAGCTACAAGTTCACCGGTCAGGATGGCAATCAGGGTCCTTATCGGATTGAAGGTCCAGAAAACCAGCAATTCGTGATCATGATTTCCGGCAGTGAGCGGGTGTACGCAAATGGGGTTCTCCTGAAAAGGGGTGAGAATTTTGACTATACCATTGACTACAACACAGCTGAAATTACCTTTACTAGCTTGTATACCGTGACTTCCAATTTGCGATTCACCATCGAATATCAACTGGCTGAGCGCAATTATACGCGTCTCATGACCTATGACGGATTCAAGGTCGATAAAAAAAACTGGCATGCTAGTGTTCAGTATTACAATGAAAGCGACTTGAAGAACAGTCCGTTGGATCAGGATTTGAGCGATGAGCAGAAGGAGATACTCGCAGAGGCAGGCAATGACACGGATAAAATGATTGCACCTTCGGAGTTGCCGGCAGAGTACGCTGAGAACAGGGTGCTCTACAGAAAGGAAATGAATGGAGGTCGGGAGATTTATGTCTATTCCAATAATGCTGATGACGAGCTTTACCAGGTCAGTTTCAGTTTTGTAGGCGATAACAACGGGGACTATCGGATCGAAACTACGCTGGCTGCCGGAAGAGTTTATGCCTACGTCGAGCCAGCCAACGGCATTTCTCAGGGCTCCTATATGCCAGTCATCCAGCTTGTCGCACCTGAAAAGTATCAAATGATCAACTTTGCGGGTGGCTATCACCCGAGCGACAAAACTCGGTTGGCCGCTGAATTAGCCATCAGTGATAGGGACCTGAACCTGTATTCGGGCATCGACGACGAGGAAAACAGCGGGTTTGCCGGAAAGTTGGACTACGACCAACGAATACTCGACAGGGCCTGGAAACTTAATGGTGTAATCGGTATGGAATACCTGAGTGATAATTTCAGCTCCATTGAGCGAATTCGAAATGTCGAGTTTGCCCGCGATTGGAACATTGACTTGCTCGACATAGAACAGGGTCAGAAGCAGCAGCTTTTCACAGGAGGACTTGTTTTCGCCAATGACAGTGCGGGTGTATTTTCCTATGGCTTTGACGACCTTCAGATCGGCGAGGATTACAGGGGGTCGAAGCACAGGATTTTCGGCAACTTTGAAAACAAAGGCACTTTCTTGTTTGTCAACGGTAGCCTGATGCGCAGTGAGGAGGGAGTCGAGAAGAACAACTTTGACCGGCTGTATTCCAGTATTGCCCAGCGTATATCGAAGTTCTGGATAGGGGCCAAGTTCAACTATGAAAACAGTTTAGGCGAGAACACAGCAACAATGCAGCTCAACGACCTGAGTCATCGATTCCTGGAGCTCGAGGGTTATGGTGGAATCGGCGATTCCACGAGGGTATTTGCCGAAATCGGATACAACTACCGGGAGACCGACAGCGTCGTATCCAATGACCTGGAGCGGGTCAATAGAGCCCATACTTATTTTTTGAAATCGCGACTGGTAAAAAGCGCTTCGGCCGACCTTTCTCTTTTTATAAATTATCGTCAAGTCGACAATGTATTTCGGGAAGACGAATCCAATGTCAATGGCAGGCTCAATTACAGGCAGAAGATGCTGAAGGACTTTGTGCAGTTGCAAACTTTGTTGGAGACCCGTTCGGGAAGTCTTCCCCAGCAGGAGTTCACTTACGTCGAAGTGGAGCCGGGCAAAGGTTTCTACGAATGGATCGATTTCAATGAGAATGGGATCCAGGAACTCGATGAATTCGTAGTAGCACGCTTTCCGGATCAGGCGATCTATGTGCGGGTGTTGTTGCCTACTGTCAATTTCATTCGAACCAATCAGAACAAGTGGAGCCAGTCATTGCGACTCGATGCCAGTGGTTGGAAGAACCGCAATGGCTTCAAGAAGCTCGTCTCCCATTTTTCGAATCAGACCTATTTTCTGATCGATGCGAAAACGACCAGAGATGGGGAGAGCTTTGCCTGGACCCCATTTGGATACGATGAGGAAGACCTGTTGGGTCTCGATCAGAATTTCAAGAACAGCTTTTTCTTCAACCGTGGGATGCAGAAATTCAGTTTTGTATACACCTATCTCAATTCGAGAAAGAAGACCATCTATACCTTTGGGGATCAGAACAACCAGATCAGCACCCACCAGTTCCAGTTCATTCATAAGCTAGGCTCGTTCTGGTTGGTTGAAGCTGAAGCGGGTACAGGCGTCAACGAAAGCAGTTCCGTAGTTTTTGGCAATAGGAACTACGAGCTGACTACCGCGAATTTCCGACCGAAAATTTCTTACCTCTACAACAAGAACACAAGGCTTGAAGTTTTCTACACTTACAAAAACAAGCGAAATCAAATCGAGGAAATGGAAACCCTCACCCTGCATAACCTGGGTGCCAATTTTCGATATGCCAACAGTCAGAAGTTTTCCCTGAACTCCAACGTGAATTTCATTTACAATGATTTTGAGGGGGATACCAACTCGCCAGTTGCCTACCAGATGTTGGAAGGGTTACAGCCAGGAACAAACTACACCTGGTTGTTGGGACTTCAGAAACGCCTGACTTCTTTTCTCGATCTGAATCTGAACTATCTGGGTCGAAAGTCAGAAGGAGCAGACACAATTCACACCGGGACTTTGCAGCTCAGGGCGACATTCTGATCCTATCTTCGATCAAACTTTCTTGAGCCAGTTTCCCACCGAAACTTCCTCGCTGATGAGCGAACGCAGCTCTGAAATCTTAACGCGTTTTTGTTCCATGGAATCGCGATGGCGAATAGTCACCGTATCGTTTTCTTTGGTTTCATGGTCGACGGTGATGCAGAATGGCGTTCCAACTGCGTCCTGTCTCCTGTATCGTCTTCCAATCGCATCCTTCTCGTCGTAGTTGACGTTGAAATCGTACTTCAGGCTGTCCAGAATCTCCCGGGCAATTTCCGGCAATCCGTCCTTTTTGACAAGGGGAAGCACGCTGGCTTTTATGGGAGCGAGAACTGCAGGAAGCTTTAAGACAACACGCTCAGAGCCATCCTCAAGCTTTTCGTCTTGAAGGGCTGTTGAGAATACAGCCAGGAACATCCTGTCGAGCCCTATTGAAGTCTCAACCACGTAAGGCACATAGCTCTTGTTGACCTCGTGGTCGAAATACTGCAATTTCTTTCCAGAGTATTCCTCATGGGCTTTTAGATCAAAATCGGTTCGCGAGTGGATGCCCTCAAGCTCTTTGAAGCCGAACGGAAAATCAAATTCTATATCGGCCGCAGCATTCGCATAGTGAGCGAGTTTGTCGTGGTCGTGGAAGCGATATTTCTCTTTGCCCAGTCCCAATGACAGATGCCAGTTGAGTCGTTTCTCCTTCCAGTGCTCGTACCACTCTATCTCCTCTCCGGGCCGCACGAAAAACTGCATCTCCATCTGCTCGAATTCCCTCATTCTGAAAATGAATTGGCGGGCCACGATTTCATTCCGGAAGGCTTTTCCGGTTTGAGCGATTCCAAAAGGAATCTTCATCCTTCCGGTTTTCTGGACGTTGGAGAAATTGACGAATATCCCCTGGGCAGTCTCCGGCCTCAGATAAAGATCCATAGCCGAGTCCGCGGACGCTCCTAATTTCGTCCCGAACATCAAATTGAACTGCTTGACATCGGTCCAGTTCTTTGAACCTGACACCGGGCATACGATTCCCAGCTCTTCAATCAGGGCTTTGACATCGGCAAGGTCCTCATTGTCCAGGGCGAGGGCCATTCTTTTTAGTATGTCTTCCTTTTCAGCCAGGTATTTGATCACCCTCGGATGGGTGCTCACAAACTGCTCCCTGTCAAAACTGTCGCCAAAACGCTTCGAAGCCTTGGCAATTTCCTTTTCTGCCTTCTGATTGAGTTTCTCGGCATAGTCCTCGATAAGCACATCGGCCCGATATCTTTTTTTGGAGTCTTTGTTGTCGATCAGCGGGTCATTGAAAGCATCTACGTGTCCAGAAGCCTTCCAGGTGGTAGGGTGCATGAAGATGGCAGCGTCGATTCCCACAATGTTCTCATTCATCTGCACCATGGCCTTCCACCAGTAATTCCGAATGTTGTTTTTCAGTTCGGCCCCATTTTGGGCATAATCGTAAACCGCGCTCAGACCATCATAGATTTCGCTGGATTGAAAGATGAATCCATACTCCTTGGCATGCGAGATCACTTTCTTGAAGATATCGTCCTTGTTTTTCATGCGCCAAAAATAATTAATTTAAAGAGGGGAATAAAAAAAAGGAAACACAAATTGTGTTTCCTTTTCTATATGATTTTGATCGAATTTACAGGCCTAAAAACGAGTCGCTTAGCTCGAGGTTGGCAGATCCGACCATCTTACCTTCGACATAAACCTCAATTGGGTAGGTACCCTTCTCGTATTTCTCTCCTTTTCTCTCGACGAGCATTACCACATCCAGATCGGCATTCGAGTAATTGACAACCGTCTGATCGGTGTATTTCTTCTCTTCTCCGTCAATTGCGGCAAAAGTTCCTT
>JAUIKV010000023.1 GCA_030430615.1 Bacteroidia bacterium | reverse complement strand
GTCTCAGCAGACTGTAAAAAGAGAGGACCACCCCTGCCAGGGTACAAACGATTGTGTAGGTGTTCGCATCTCCGTATTTGGCATCCAGCCACTTTCCAAGATAGGCAGCCAGGTAGATTGTGACGCCCATTTGAAGGCCGATGCCAGTTAGAACGATGTACCTGTTAAGCCGTTTTTTTGGTTTCTTCACCTTTGTTTTTCATTACTTTCACCGAACCTTTCATGGCGCAGGTCGCGTTGAACGAAGCTCCAGGTTCTACAGAAAGTTTGCCCATGATCACGTCTCCGCTGATGTCGGCAGTGCTTTTCAGCGACAGGATCTCATTGACAATCAATTTCCCTGAGAAAGAGCCTTCGATGTCGGCATGGTTGCATTCGATTGTTCCGCTGACAAGCCCGTCTTTCCCAATGACGACTCTTCCGCCGGTTTTGATCGTGCCTTCGATTTTTCCGTCAACTCTGAAGTCTCCGTCTGAATTGATGTCCCCTACAAGCGAAGTGTTTCTGGCAATGATGTTTCGTTCTCCGATTGGACTCTGATTTTCTTTTTTGTCGTTGAACATAATTGGATAGTTTTTATTTTTAGTCATTTTGGATTTCAGTCATCTGATTCAATTTCTCCAGGGCTGCCTCGGCGTGATCGCTTTCCTCCGTGTTCGGGTAATTGATGATCACGTCATTCAGTTTATCCTCAAAGGCCTTTTCACCATCGGTTTTGAGCAAAAGAAATGCCTTGAGCAATTCTAATTTGGCCTCGATTTCCTGTCCCTGGAAACGTTCCAATGCTCCATTTACGGTCGTAAGTGCATATTGATAGTCCTCCTCCTCATAGCAAATGAAAGCAGATTTGTAAACGGATTCCGGGCTGTCCTCATCGTTCGAGCGCTCAGTGAGGCTTTTCGGATTTTTAATGATCTCGGCATAACGCGAATCCGGATAATCAGTAACGATTTCTTCGCGGTATTTATTGCTCTGCTGCTCGTCAAAATATTCATAGGTTTTGTACAAGTGGTATTTGGCTGGCAGGATGAGATTTTCAATGGGGTCTTTTTCCAGGAATTTTTCGAAGTCTCGCGCGGCAACCGGGTAGTCCTTGAATTGTTCTTTGTATATGAGCCCGAGGTTGTAATAGGCATCGTTTCTCACGTACCGGATGCTATCGATGTCCTTTTGCGCTGTTGGAATTTGCGATTTGTAGAAATCCACATTGAATAGCGCACTGGTATCCACCTGAACCTCGTTTTCGGTCGATACCAAACCCTGGGTGATGCCCGGGTTCTGAGAAACGAGCCAGAAATCGCCATAAGGTCGCTGACCGTACTTGATCTGGAACTGTTGTCTTCCCAAACCGACAACCTGAGGATTGTAGAAATAAAACTTGCCGCTCGTGTCATAGTTCTGGGAGTTCGCTGTGAAAGTTCCCAGACCGAGGTTGGCTTGATTCTGCTCTTCGAGCATCCTCTGTGCTTCCATTTTGAGCTTGAGGTCCTCGATATGGGCCGCGAAATATCGGTCCCGTTCTTCCTCAGACATCTCCGTAAGGCTCAAAATACTGTCATTTCTCTTTGCAATGCCTTCATAAAGGATCACGTCGTTCAGGCTCTCTCTTTTCCTGATGATCCTGCGCATGCGTTTGGTGTTCTTGTCGATGGGGATCTGAATCACGCTGTCGAAATAGGCTCCTGCCAATTCAAATTGGCTCCGATTGAAATAGAGCTCACCCATTTGCTCATACGACATGCTTTTCTGAAAGGGCTTGCGTGTATTCTCTCGCAAGGAACGCTCCAGGAAATATTCGGCCCGATCTTCGTTGTGTTCTGCGAGTTCCAAAATACCCGCCATGTAGTAAAGCTCGTCGAGGTAAGGCCGGTTGTCCCTGTCTTCAATGAGATCCTGCAAGGTGTAAACGATCATTGAGGTGCTGTCTGCCTCTTTGTAGTTCTTGGCCCTTTCGATAGCGGCGTGAACCTTGTACTTCCTCGGAATCTTTTTCATATAAGTGAGGGCATCGAACACCATATTCGACGAATCGATCTTATTCTCTTCCCGGTAAATCTGACCAAGGATAAACAGGTTTCTCGCTCCCTGGCTCGGATCCTCGAAATACAGGGTTGATTTTTTCAGATGATCCACAACGCGATGCGTGCTGTCGAGCTGGGTATAGGCCATGGCCATCGCGGTATGGGCTCTTTCGTACTCCGCCTCTGTCAATTCGGGGCTTCTGAGAACGGATCTCAGTGTCTCAATGGCGAGCTCCTCGTTTTGAAGTCTAACATGCGCTTTGGCCTTCCAAATCTTCGTTTCGCGGTAAAGGCTGGCGTTGGGATAATTCTCAATTCCGAAATTGAACGCCTCCAGGGCGGGCACGAAGCGTTGCAGGTAGTACCTGGATTTCCCGAGCAGGAGATAGGCCTCGTCAATCTGGCTGTTGCGCTCGTAGCCGTCTATCACCATGGAGTGCTTTTGCACGGATTTGACTGCTTTTTCCTCGGCTTTTTCAAAACCGGTTGCCTCTCCTTCGTCCGGCAGCTGTTGACCGGGAAGCGGAATTCGATCTTCCTCGATTTCGAGGGGCTCTATGGGAAGGCGTTCCCAGAAATTGTCTTCATACGAAGCGTCCAGCTGTTCCTTGGCTTCTTCAAAAGCTATGTTGCCATTGAAAAGTACGTTGTATTTGGTCGACATGGCATGCCCCGTACGATTCAGAAACGTGTCCTTTTTCGTCGAGCAGTTCCAGATGAGCAGCAGAAGCGTGCAGCCTAAAAAGACAGCCCCGTTCTTCATCGCCTTTGCCATGCGTTGTTATTGAGTTCGATTTCTACTTGCGAGGGGAAGGATAAAGTTACGAATCGTAAACGAACTTTCCGAACTCACTTGTTATGGTGAGTTTTTTCCCCTTGTTTTTTTCTACCCTTCCGATCACCTGTGCATCTATGTTAAACGATTGGGAGATTTCTATCAGATCTTCGGCGATCTCGGCCGGAACGTAAAGCTCCATTCGGTGACCGCAGTTGAACACCTGGTACATCTCCTTCCAATCGGTCTCAGACTCACGCTGGATCAATCTAAATAACGGGGGAACATCAAATAAATTATCTTTTACAATATGGAGGTTTTCAACAAAATGGAGCACTTTGGTCTGGGCACCACCGCTGCAGTGGACCATTCCGTGAATTTGCCCTCGGTGCTTCTCGAGAATTTCCTTGATCACAGGGGCATAGGTGCGGGTGGGAGAGAGCACCAGTTTCCCTGCGTTCAGAGGTACGTTTTCTACATCATCTGTCAGGCGAGTGCTGCCGGAATACACCAATTCTTCCGGAACATCATGATCATAGCTTTCCGGGTATTTTTCGGCCAGGTATTTTTCAAATACGTCATGTCGGGCACTGGTCAGCCCGTTGCTTCCCATGCCTCCGTTGTATTCACTTTCATAGGTAGCCTGTCCATAAGAGGCGAGTCCAACGATCACATCGCCCTCAGATATGCGCGCATTGTCAATCACGTCACTTCTCTTCATTCGTGCAGTTACCGTGGAGTCTACAATGATGGTTCTCACGAGATCACCCACATCAGCAGTTTCGCCTCCTGTGGATTTTATGTTTACACCAAATTGGGCCAGTTCGGTGAGTAACTCTTCCGTTCCATTGATGATGGCCGAGATCACCTCGCCTGGAATCAGGTTCTTGTTCCGACCAATGGTCGAAGACAGTACGATATTATCTGTGGCTCCGACGCAGAGCAGGTCGTCCACATTCATGATCAATGCGTCCTGGGCGATTCCTTTCCATACGCTCAGGTCTCCCGTCTCTTTCCAGTACATGTAGGCCAGTGAAGACTTGGTGCCTGCTCCATCGGCGTGCATGATCAGGCAGTAGTCTTGATCCCCGGTAAGGTAATCGGGAACGATCTTGCAGAAGGCCTTCGGGTATAGCCCCTTGTCTACATTCTTGATCGCCTTGTGAACGTCTTCTTTTTGGGCCGAAACCCCTCTCATGCTGTATCTGTTGTCCTTGGCAGTCATTTTTTCCGCTTGTTGAATAAATATAGATACTTTTTGTCGTAATCGATGATCGCCTTGCTCTCGATCAGGATGTCTGCGCCGATGATTCCATTTACAGGCTCGGCATCCTGCTTTTGAAGGGCATTGTTGATGTGCTGCAGGTCTATAAGGATCAACTGGGTTCCTTTCAATTTGAAATTGCCGATTTCCAGCGTGTTTTTTTCAGACATCAGGGTGTCGATCTCGCTGGGTCCTGCCCCGCTGGCCTTGTGTTCGGACTCTTCGGTCATCAGGTTGAAGGCTTCCGCATCCTCTATGCCGACACAAGATTTGGACGCGCCGGTGTCGAGAATGAACCGACCCCTTGCCTTATTGATCTTAGCCCTGATTTCAAAGTGATTGGTGACCGTTTTTTTAAGTTTGACGCGCACATAACCTTGTTCTGTAAGAAAATCTCCGAGATCCTTCATGTTCAGATCACGGATTTGAACTGTTCCAAAAATCGGATGTCGTTTTCATAAAACATTCGGATGTCAGGAATCTGGTAAAGCAGCATGGCAATCCGCTCGATACCCATTCCAAAGGCATAGCCCGTATATTTTTCAGGATCGATTTTTGTGTTTTTCAAAACATTCGGATCAACCATTCCGCATCCCATGATCTCCAACCAGCCCGTGCCCTTGGTGATCTTGTGGTCAGTTTCCGTTTCTAGCCCCCAATAGATGTCAACCTCCGCGCTGGGTTCAGTGAATGGGAAATAGGAAGGTCTCAAGCGAATCTTCGATTTGCCGAACATCTCCTTGGTGAAATAAAGCAGGGTCTGCTTCAGGTCCGCGAAAGAGACATCGGTATCGATGTAAAGGCCTTCGATCTGGTGAAAGATGCAGTGAGCCCTCGCTGAGATGTCTTCATTTCTGAAAACGCGTCCCGGAGAGATTGTTCGAATGGGCGGCTTATGACTTTCCATATAGCGAATCTGGACTGAAGACGTGTGTGTCCTCAGCAAAGTATCCGGGTTCTTTTCTATGAAGAAAGTGTCCTGCATGTCACGTGCCGGATGGTATTCCGGAAGATTGAGCGCCGTGAAGTTGTGCCAGTCATCCTCGATTTCCGGTCCTTCAGAAACCGTGAAGCCTATCTTCGAGAAGACATCTACAATGCGATTCTTGACAATGGAGATCGGGTGACGTGCTCCGAGTTCCAGCGGAAGGCCCGGTCGGGTCAGATCCCCGTATTTTTTGGACTCAGTTGAGCCTGAGTTGAGGGCCTCTTTCAGTTCTTCTATCTTCGAGCTAGCCTGGGTCCGCAAATCATTCAGAGCCTGGCCAATTTCCTTTTTCTGAGCGGGTTCTACCGTTTTGAACTCGCCAAACAACTGTTTGAGCAATCCCTTGCTTCCAAGAAACCGGATGCGAAATTCTTCGATTTCCTTTTCGCTTTGAGTCGTAAATTGCTGTATTTCAGCTAATAGTTCTTCGATTTTTGCCTTCATCTCTTAGGGTGGAAATAGATGGCAAATTTACATTTTTTTGCGAGATATGGGATGGCACTGCCGGCAAATTTGAGACCGGATACAACCGTGTGCATGGCAGTTGAAAAAAAATTGAAAAAATCGAAAAATAGACCCCACTTTAGAGCTATGATATTGAGAATTTAATTAATTTTGCCATAAAAAAATTTCATTTCTATAATTTAATCCTCGTAAAATTATGAAGTCAAAAATTGATGCCTTTATGCAAGAAGTAGAGGCGCGTAACGGTCACGAACCAGAATTCATGCAAGCAGTTCAGGAAGTGGCAGAAACAGTCATACCTTACATCGTAACTCAAGACATCTACCATGGAAAGAACATACTCATGCGAATGGTTGAGCCTGAAAGGGCCGTGACATTCAGAGTTTCCTGGGTGGACGACCAGGGTGAAATCCAGGTCAACAGGGGTTATCGCATTCAGATGAACTCTGCCATCGGACCTTACAAAGGTGGTTTGCGCTTTCACCCGACAGTGAACATGAGCATACTTAAATTCCTTGCCTTTGAGCAGGTTTTCAAGAACAGCTTGACCACGCTGCCCATGGGAGGTGGTAAAGGAGGCTCTGACTTCGACCCCAAAGGAAAGTCTGACGGTGAGATCATGAGATTTTGCCAAAGCTTCATGAGCGAGCTATATCGCCATATCGGTCCGAACACAGATGTGCCTGCAGGGGATATCGGAGTTGGAGGCCGTGAAATTGGCTTCCTCTATGGGATGTACAAGCGATTAAAGAATGAATTCACCGGGGTTTTGACCGGGAAGGGAATGTCCTGGGGAGGATCCTTGATCCGTCCTGAGGCAACCGGATATGGAACCGTCTACTTTGCAGACAGCATGCTCAAAACCAAAAATGATTCCTTTGAAGGTAGAACGGTGCTGGTTTCCGGTTCGGGTAATGTGGCCCAGTTCGCTACAGAAAAGGCGACACAATTGGGTGGAAAGGTGGTGACCTTGTCTGATTCAGGTGGCTATGTTTATGATCCCGACGGAATCGACAAAGAGAAACTGGCCTTTGTGATGAATCTCAAGAATGTGAAAAGGGGCAGGATCAAAGAATATGTAGAGAAATATACCGGTGCCACCTATCATGAGGGTAAAACTCCCTGGCATGAGAAGTGTGACATCGCGTTGCCCTGCGCTACTCAGAACGAGTTGGATGGCAGTGACGCCAAGGAGCTTCTCAAAAATGGTTGTATATGCGTCAGTGAGGGAGCGAATATGCCCTCTACTCCGGAGGCGGTTCATGCTTTCCAGGATGGCAAAATACTCTATGCCCCAGGTAAAGCCTCAAATGCAGGTGGAGTTGCCACTTCAGGTTTGGAGATGAGTCAGAACTCACTGAGGTTGAACTGGACACGCGAAGAAGTCGATAACAAGCTCAAGCAGATCATGGGTAACATCCATGACGCATGCATTGAATACGGCAATGACGGAAACGGTTATGTCGACTACGTCAAAGGAGCTAACATAGCAGGTTTCGTAAAAGTAGCCGACGCCATGCTGGCTCAGGGTGTGGTTTAAACCACTGGAGTTTCTGAAAAAAGAAAACCTTCTGCATTTCTGCAGAAGGTTTTTTTATTTGAGTATTGAGAATCTCTGTGATTCTAAAGCGTTAAAATCTATTTTACGCTCAGCATGTAGGCCTCTAGGGCTTTCAGCTCCTCTTCTTTCAGGTCCTTGACAAAACCGTCGAGATTCGCCTTCATGATCGCTACCTGCCCTGGGTCAGTATCTACGATTGCTTCCTGATCTCCTTTAAGGAAGCTCACAATGCTCGCATCTTTGTCATTGTAGATCTGCACTATGTCTTTGATTGAAGGTCCTACAATCTTGGCCTCGGCCTGGTGACAGGAAACACAGGTCTTGTCTGTGAACAGTTTTTCTCCCATGGCCACGAGGTCCTCGCTTCCGGCAGATGCAGCAGGAGTTTCC
Source organism: Bacteroidia bacterium (assembly GCA_030430615.1). Classification (GTDB taxonomy): domain Bacteria; phylum Bacteroidota; class Bacteroidia; order Flavobacteriales; family Flavobacteriaceae; genus Lutimonas. The sequence goes on along the minus strand of JAUIKV010000023.1, from coordinate 9,099 downwards.
TTGACCTCCTCTTTAGGAGTCTCAATTTCTTTTTTCACTTCTTCCTTCTTGCTTTCACCACAACTGGCGACTACGAAAGCAAGAACAGTAAATACCAAAAGTATTCTTTTCATTGTTACGTGGGTTTACGGGTTAAATTACTCCTACAAATTTAATCTAAAATCGACAATTCTCTGAACAGTTTGGGAGTTATTTTGCCCTTATGTAACCCAAGTTAGGCCGGTAGTCAAAAAGTGTTAAATTTGCCGTATATTTTTTCAGTATGATAGATAAGCTTAGGATAGTGAAACAACGATTTGATGAGGTGTCCGACCTGATCATTCAACCGGATATCGTTACCGACCAAAAGAGGTACGTCCAGTTGAACAAGGAGTACAAGGACCTCAAGCAGATCGTTGATTTGGGAGCCGTTTATGAAGAGGTCCTGGCGAATCGGGATGAGGCCAGGGAGATTATCTCCGATGGTTCGGATGCCGAAATGGTCGAAATGGCCAAAATGGAGCTGGAGGGAGCCGAAGAGCGAATTCCGGAACTCGAAGAGCAACTTAAAATGCTTCTGATTCCCAAAGATCCGGAAGACGCGAAGAACGTCATCGTAGAGATACGGGCCGGAACAGGGGGCGATGAAGCCAGCATATTCGCGGGAGACCTCTATAGAATGTATACGAAATTTGCTTCGGATAGAGGTTGGAAAGTGGAACTTGAGGATTTCAGCGAAGGCTCGTCAGGAGGGTTCAAGGAGATCATTTTCAGCATTAGTGGCGAGGAGGTATATGGGACCATGAAATTCGAGTCCGGGGTACATCGGGTTCAACGGGTTCCCCAAACCGAAACCCAGGGCAGGGTGCACACCTCGGCTGCCACCGTGATGGTGCTTCCTGAAGCGGAGGAGTTTGACATCGATCTGAAAATGAGTGACGTGCGAATTGACTATTTCTGTGCCTCCGGCCCGGGAGGTCAATCCGTCAACACGACGTATTCCGCGGTAAGGCTCACGCACGTCCCTACAGGGATTGTCGCCCAGTGCCAGGATCAGAAATCCCAGCACAAGAACAAAGACAAGGCCTTCAAAGTGCTACGTACGCGTATCTACGAGAAGGAGTTGGAGAAGAAGCTCGCTGAAGATGCTGCCAAGAGAAAGACCCTGGTGTCCAGTGGGGACCGCTCGGCCAAGGTGAGAACTTACAACTATCCGCAAGGCCGGGTGACCGAACACAGGATCGGATTGACCCTGTACGACCTGTCGAGCATCATCAATGGGGACATCGGTAAGATTATTGAAGAGCTGAAGCTTGCTGAGAATGCCGAGAAGCTTAAAGAGGCTGAGGCCGATCTGTAAGATTTCTTTCCAGTCGAGTTCGAAAATCAACCAAAACCAGGCACAAATCTTAATTAATCTTTTAGAAAGAAGGATGAAAAAGAACCTTTTGATAAAATTGATGCCCTTAGTCGCATTGCTCTTTTTTATGTCGTGCGTGAAGAAAGAGCAGCCATCCGGGAAGGAGGCGACTCCTTTTAAAAAGGCAGGGACTTCAAAAACTGAAGGCAAAACTGTGTTTGAAAAGATTCCCTCGGTCGAGAGCGGAATCGACTTCGTCAACAAGCTGGAGGATCGCATAGACACTAAGGAGAATCTGTTCGATTACGATTTTTTCTACAATGGAAGCGGAGTGGGTATCGCTGACCTGAACAATGATGGTCTCGATGACATTTTCTTTACTGCCAACCAGGAGAAGAACCGACTTTATGTGAACAAGGGTGACCTGAAATTTGAGGACATCACTGAATCCTCAGGGGTGAATGTCAATAAAAAATGGGCCAGCGGGGTAACTTTTGCCGACGTGAACAGCGACGGATGGCTCGATATCTATGTCTGCCAGGGAGGCCCTTACGAGGCCGGGGAGAGACGAAACCTGCTCTATATCAACAAGGGAGATTTGACATTTGAGGAAAGGGCCGAAGAATTGGGGCTTGCAGATACCGGCATAAGCACACAGGCGGCCTTTTTTGACTATGACAAAGACGGTGACCTGGACTGTGTCGTGTCGAATGAGAATCAGCTCTACGGACTGGACCCTATCCGGTTTCACGAGATATTGAAGAGCCGAAAAGGACTGCTGGAACAGAGCAGCGCCCACCTTTATAGAAATGATAACGGGAGTTTCGTCAACGTGAGCAAAAGTGCAGGAGTTCTCAGACCTGCTTTCGGGCTCGGTCTCACAGTCGGTGACATCAATGCCGATGGATGGCTCGATTTCTACATTGCCAACGACTATTACATTCCTGATGTCATGTACATCAACAACGGGGATGGAACTTTTACAGACAGGATCAAAGAGAAGACCAAGCAGATTTCGTTTTATGGAATGGGCGTCGACATGGAGGATATCAACAACGACGGTCACCAGGACATCTTTGTGCTTGACATGGCTGCGAATGATCACGTAAGGTCAAAGACCCTCATGGCCTCGATGAACGTGCCTCGATTCAATCTGCTGACCGAAACCCTTGGCTTTCAGAAGCAGTACATGTACAATTCACTTCAGCTCAATCTCGGGAACAACAATTTCCACAACATCGCCCAATTCGCCAAACTTTCAAAAACCGACTGGAGCTGGGCAGGTCTGATGGTCGATCTCAACAACGACGAGCTCAAGGAGATCTATGTGACGAACGGGTATCGACGATATGCACTGGACAATGATTTCCAGCAAAAAGTAAGAGACGCCAAGGCCCAATACGGTGGCAATGTGCCTCTTCAGGTTAAAGAAGACCTGTATTACCAGATGCCCTCTGAAAAGCTTTCCAATATCCTCTATCAGAATACCGGGGATTTGAACTTCAAGGACAAGACAGGTGACTGGGGCCTCAGAAACCCTTCCTTTTCGAACGGAGCGGCCTATGCTGACCTGGACAATGACGGGGATTTTGAATTGGTCGTCAACAATATCGATGAGGAGGCATTCTTATACAAGAACCTTTCTGTGGAGAAAAACCTTGGAAATTTCCTCTCTGTCGAAACGAAAGGGAGGACATCAGAAAGCTTTGCGAAAGTAACGTTGAAATACGGGGGCAAGATTCAATTCGTCGAATCCAAGCGCGTCAAGGGCTATCTCTCTTCAACAGATGTTTCTGCGCATTTCGGACTGGGAGAAGTTCAAAGCATTGACACCATCAGGGTGGAATGGCCCTCAGGCAAAGTGGAGGAGCGCTACGGAATCGCCGCAAACACCTTTATTTCATTTGAAGAGGAAAAGGCCGGCGTTGCCAAAAAGGAACCTTTTTCAGCGCCTTATTTTGCCGAAGATTCTCAGGTTGTTGCCGCATTTGAGCATGAGGAGAATGAATTCAACGATTTTGAGAGAGAGGTGCTGCTTCCCTATAAACAATCTACCCTGGGGCCCTTCATGACCACGGGAGATGTCAATGGAGACGGAATCGATGACTTGCACATAGGCGGGGCATCGGGTCAGGCCGGTCAAATATTTTTGGGCAGTCGATCTGGTTTCAAAAAAATCAACATTCCTGCCCTCGAAAGGGACGCAGACTGTGAAGACATGCAATCTGTATTTATAGATATCGATGGGGATGACGATCTTGATCTTTACGTAGTGAGCGGTGGAAACTCCAAAACCTTTCCATCAGACCTGTATCGGGATCGTTTGTATCTCAATCAAGGTGATGGCAGATTTGAGAAAACGGAAAGCCAGGCGCTTGAGAGCACTATCTTTAGTGGGGGAGCGGTTGAGGTGATTGATTTCGATCACGACGGTGACCACGATTTGCTTGTGAGCAATCGCATATATCCGCAAAATTACCCGAAATCTCCACCGAATCTGATCTTTGAGAACCGTAAGGGCGGGCTCTATGAGGTGAGTGAGAAGGTCGCTCCGGCATACGCTGAGTTCGGTATGGTCAATGACCTTGTGAGCTGTGATTTTAACGCAGATGGCAAGATGGACTTCATCGCGGTCGGGGAATGGACCGGGATCGGGCTTTTTGAGAACAAAGGAGGATTCTTCGAGGAAGTCTCGGCTAAAAGCAGCCTGGATGACGAGAAGGGCTGGTGGTTCAGCATCCAGGAGATCGATGTCAACAAAGATGGCTTGAAAGACTACGTTTTGGGCAATGTTGGAAAGAACATCAAGTTCAAAGCGAGCAAGGAGAATCGCTTCAAGGTATTCGCGAACGATTTTGACGACAATGGCACACTGGATGTGGTGTTGAGCAGCAAATACAATGGAGAGTATGTGCCGGCAAGGGGCAGAGAGTGCTCTTCCCAGCAGATGCCTTTTATCACCGATAAGTTCAAAACCTACAATGAATTCGCCAATGCCACCCTGACAGATGTTTACGGGGAGAAGCTGGAGACTTCAGTTGCCCTGGAGGCCTCTGAGTTTCATTCGATCGTTCTGATCAATAAGGGCAACAGCCTCTTTGAGAAACAGGCTCTGCCTGAAAAGGCCCAGTACTTTCCGATTCTGGATGCAGCAGTTCTGGATGTGAACAAAGACGGTTTTGAGGATCTAGTCGCCGTAGGCAACATCTACGATACGGAAGTGGAAACGCCACGGCTTGACTGCGGGACAGGTCTGGTCCTGCTCTCAGATCAGAAAGGCGGTTTCAAGCCTTTGGAGTGGTCTGAATCCGGTCTTTATATTGACCAGGACATCAAGTCGATGATCAGGCTCAACCTGGGAGGGAAAGAACACTTGCTGATGGGCATTAACAATGGCAGTACTCGGAGTGTGAAATTGTTGCGTTAAGCAAGCCGGTTAAAAATTGAAGGCAGACAATTAGCAGTGGTACAGAAACAAAAAAACCTGAGCGTAAGCTCAGGTTTTTTTTATAAGCAAGACTATTCAAATTATTTTACTTTATCCACGATGGCTTTAAAGGCATCCGGGTGGTTCATTGCCAAATCGGCCAAAACCTTACGGTTAAGATCGATGTTATTGGCTTTCACCTTGCCCATGAATTGTGAATAAGACAATCCGTGTTCACGCGCACCTGCATTGATACGCTGAATCCACAAGCTTCGAAAATTCCTTTTGTTTTGTTTTCTGTCGCGATAAGCATAAAGCAATGCTTTTTCCAAAGCGTTCTTCGCAACTGTGTAAACATTCTTACGTGCACCAAAGTATCCTTTGGTTTGATTTAAAATCTTTTTTCTACGAGCCCTTTTGGCTACTGAATTTACTGATCTTGGCATGTTTTAATTTTTTTTGAGAAAGGCAGCTTCTTTTTTCGGAAGCATTTATACTGGCCTGACCCAGGGTTAATAAATAATTACCACTGCAAACCGCTTCGAGCGATTTACTTCAACGTCAATTGTTGTCTGATGTTCGCCTCGTCTGCTTTGTGCACGAGTCCGGCGTGGGTCAGCTTCAATTTACGCTTCTTGCTTTTCTTGGTCAGGATGTGACTCTTGAAAGCGTGCTTTCTTTTGATCTTACCAGAACCCGTAAGCACAAAACGCTTCTTGGCACTGGATTTCGTCTTCATTTTAGGCATTTTCTTCCTGCTTTAATTGCTTGCTTATATTCTTTTTTTATTTCTTCTTCTTTGGAGCTATGAACATGATCATTCGCTTTCCTTCCAGTTTCGGCATCTGCTCAACGGTTCCGTATTCTTCAAGCTCCTGTGCCAATCTCAGCAACAGGATCTGTCCCTGGTCTTTGAATACGATGGACCTTCCTTTGAAGAACACGTAAGCTTTCAATTTAGCACCGCTTTCTAAAAACTTGATCGCGTGCTTCTTTTTGAATTCAAAATCGTGCTCATCCGTGTTTGGCCCGAAACGGATCTCTTTGATCACCACTTTGGTCGCTTTCGACTTCAGCGCCTTTTCTCTCTTCTTCTGTTCGTAAAGAAACTTCTTGTATTCGATGATCTTGCACACCGGGGGTTTGGCCTTGGGCGAGATTTCAACCAGGTCCAGACCCAAATCCTGCGCGATTTCTCTCGCTTTGCGAATTGGATAAATTCCTGTTTCTACGTTTTCTCCCACGAGTCGTACCTCGGGGGCCTCAATTTTTTCATTGATCTTGTGCGGATCTTCTTTGATGATTCTCCAGGGTCTCCTGGCACCTCTGTTTCTTCTGATTGCTATAGCTCTATTGGTTTATATCCTTTCGGATTGGTTTGACTTAAAATGACTTTAATGTCTTATTTATTTCGTTTTCAATGAGTTCGGCAAAACCTTCTATCGAGTATGTGCCGAGGTCTCCTTCGCTGTGCTTGCGGACGGAAACCGTCCCGTCTTTTTCTTCATTCTCCCCGATAATCAACATAAAAGGTATTTTATTCAACTCAGCATCTCTGATCTTTCTGCCTACCTTTTCGTTGCGGTTGTCAACGAGGGCGCGAATTTCGTAATTTTCCAACAAATGTAAAACATTTTTGGTATAATTTTCGTATTTCTCGCTGATTGGGAGCAAAATAACCTGCTCCGGAGTCAGCCATAAAGGGAAGTTTCCACCGGAGTGTTCAATGAGTATTGCGATGAACCTTTCCATGGATCCGAATGGCGCCCTGTGGATCATCACCGGCCTGTGGAGTTGGTTGTCGGCACCCTTGTAGGTCAGGTCAAATCGTTCAGGGAGATTGTAATCCACCTGAATGGTTCCAAGTTGCCATGACCTTCCCAGCACGTCCTTGACCATAAAGTCAAGTTTAGGACCGTAAAAGGCGGCTTCTCCATATTCAATCACAGTTTTCAGCCCCTTTTCTTTGGCCGAACGGATAATGGCATTCTCTGCTTTCTCCCAATTCTCATCGCTTCCGATGTATTTTTCCTTGTCCTCAGGATCTCTCAGGGAAATCTGAGTGGTGAAGTCTTCAAAGCCCAAAGAGCCAAAGACATATAGCACAAGGTCGATGACGGCGTTGAACTCTTCATTCAATTGCTCAGGGGTACAGAATATGTGTGCATCGTCCTGGGTGAATCCCCGAACACGAGTGAGTCCGTGGAGCTCCCCGCTCTGCTCGTAGCGATACACGGTTCCAAATTCCGCATAGCGTTTTGGCAGATCCTTGTAGGAGTAGGGTTTGCTATTGAATATCTCACAGTGATGCGGGCAGTTCATGGGTTTCAACAGGAACTCCTCGTTCTCTTTCGGAGTGTGAATCGGTTGAAAACTGTCCTCCCCGTATTTCTCATAGTGACCCGAAGTCACATAAAGCTCTTTTTGACCGATATGTGGGGTCATCACCGTTTCGTAACCCGCTTTCTTCTGAGCTTTCTTCAGGAAATTCTCAAGTCTTTCGCGAAGCGCTGCGCCCTTTGGAAGCCAAAGCGGCAATCCTTGACCAACCTTTTGCGAAAAAGTGAAAAGCTCGAGTTCCTTGCCGAGCTTCCTGTGGTCTCTTTTCTTGGCTTCTTCCAACAACTCGAGGTACTCCTTGAGTTCCTTCTGTTTGGGAAATGAGATTCCATAGACCCGGGTGAGCTGCTTGTTCTTTTCATCTCCTCGCCAATAGGCACCGGCAACACTCATGATCTTAACTGCCTTGATTATCCCGGTATTCGGCACATGACCTCCCCGACACAAATCGGTGAAGTCACTGTGATCACAGAAAGTGATGTCTCCATCCTCAAGATTCTCGATAAGTTCGACCTTGAATTCGTTGTCTCTTTCCCGGTAATAGGCCAGGGCATCATCCTTTGAGACTTCTCGCATCTCGAACTCGAACTTTTGACGGGCGAATTCGAGCATTTTATCTTCGATCTTCTTGAAGTCGTTCTCAGAGATGCTTTCTTCTCCGAAATCCACATCGTAATAAAACCCGTTTTCTATAGCTGGGCCAATAGTGAGTTTGGCGTCAGGATAAAAGAACAAAATTGCCTGCGCCAGCAAATGAGCAGAAGAGTGCCAAAAGGCCTTCTTGCCCTGGTCATTGTTCCATGTGAACAAGGTCAGTGATCCGTCGGTGGTCAAAGGGGTTTTGGTTTCAACGGTTTTACCGTTGAATTCAGCAGAAATCACATTTCTGGCCAATCCTTCACTGATGCCTCTGGCGACATCCATCGGAGTCGCATTCGAGGCAAACTCCTTGACACTTCCGTCCGGTAACGTAATATTGATCATTTTCCTTGTAAATAAAGCGGCAAAGATACAACACCCGTTCGAAATAATGAACAGAGCGCAGGCCTATTTGATATTGCTGCAATCCGGTCGGTCAATTCTCAAGAATGATCCCTTATATTAAGGTGTAGTTTTTGGTGTCGGGTAAACATCCTATTTCGGATGAATCGTCAGGGAAAATATTCACTTGGTAGAATGATCAGAGAATCAGCCCCTTGGCCGTTAAGCGAAAAAAAGATTGAAAATATTTGCTCAAATATTAGGTTGGTATTCATTTTTGAATGTATTTTTGCACCCGCTAAAAAACGGTAGATGTTACCGGTGTTTGGCCAAGTTCATTTGCAAGTTTGAAATAGATAATCACCCCATCAAAAACTTTTTAATTTTTTGTTTGGTGGATTGTTGAAGTTGTTTTAATTTTGCAGCCGCTTTCGGGGTTAAGCCTTGGGGGCGTGAAGTGGGAAGATTGAAGAATGAGGAGCCACGTTCATTGAAAATATTGAAGATTGACAGCGTAACAAAGAAGAGTAGAACTACTTGGAATTGTTTTCTGTTCCTATTTATTTAGGGATGGATGAAAAATACCCGAGTCATAATTTTTTGAGGACTTGATATCGTAAGACATTTAAGATTTTACGATGGAGAGTTTGATCCTGGCTCAGGATGAACGCTAGCGGCAGGCTTAACACATGCAAGTCGAGGGGTAACAGGGATTAGTTTACTAATTTGCTGACGACCGGCGCACGGGTGAGTAACGCGTATACAATTTACCTTTTACAGGAGGATAGCCCAGAGAAATTTGGATTAATACTCCATGGTATTACGAGATCGCATGGTTTTGTAATTAAAGTTTCGGCGGTAAAAGATGAGTATGCGTCCTATTAGCTAGTTGGTAAGGTAACGGCTTACCAAGGCGACGATAGGTAGGGGTCCTGAGAGGGAGATCCCCCACACTGGTACTGAGACACGGACCAGACTCCTACGGGAGGCAGCAGTGAGGAATATTGGTCAA
>JAUIKV010000281.1 GCA_030430615.1 Bacteroidia bacterium | reverse complement strand
AGCACAGGCAATTTTGCGAAATTGTTGGTCCCTGTAAGCAGGAATACATAAAACAGCAGAGGTCCGAAGAATAGGATGGACAATATGATGGTATTACGTCCCGGCTTTGCCATTATTGAAGATAAAAAAAGTGTTTTGAACTCTCAAAACACTTGTTATACTTTTCTCGATGCATCAATTGTAAGACCATCGTGTCCACTGCTGATCGATATCGCCTAAGGCGCCTCCCTCATAAAGCAGGAAGAATGAAAGATATCCGATCAGGAATACAACCGTCCAGACGATGGCTCTTCTCAACCAGGTCACCTCATCCTTGAGGTGCATGAAATACCATGCAATGCCATAGGCTTTCACCAGGGTCAGGATCAGGAATATCCAGTTCAGCAAGCTCGTTCCAAGCAAATTTGTCAAGTGCAGTGAAGCTGGCTTGTAGATCCCCAGGATAACTTCAACGATAGTTACGACAGAAAGAAATCCGAAGACTTTCCAAATCAATACAGCGTGTGAGTGTGAATGTTCGTTTGACATAGACTCGTCTTAAAATTTAAATCAAATAGAAGAATGTGAATACAAATACCCAGACCAGGTCGACAAAGTGCCAGTAAAGACCGACTTTCTCAACCATTTCATAATGTCCTCTTCGCTCGTAGGTTCCGATGATCACGTTGAAAAAGATGATCACATTGATTACGATTCCGGAAAATACGTGGAATCCGTGAAACCCTGTTATGAAAAAGAAGAAATCGGCAAAAAGCGTCTTTCCGTATTCATTCTCAGTGAGATTCGCTCCTTCAACAACGCGTACTGCCTTGTCCAGGAATTTATTTGCTTCTTCTCTTGAAACAATGGTTTTTTCTTTGGTTTCGAGGTTAATCAGCTCGGTTCGCATGGCGATATCCGGATTCTTCGCGAATCCTTCCTTGACCTGCTGCAACGTGACTGAAGGCAAAGTAGCTTCTTCAACAAACCAAAGCCCGTTGTGCTTTTCGTGTTGCACACGCTCCGTAGGTGCATCAGATGCAAAACTCTGAAGGGTGATCTGGTGACCCGAAGCATCCACAAACTGGACGATCTTCCCGTCTTCAAGCTGAAGCGCACCGTAACTTCCGTTAATGAAAGTCTTCCACTCCCAGGCCTGGGAGCCCACGAAGATCAAACCTCCTATGATAGTCAGCCCCATATAAAGGATGACCTTGTTCTTCTGCATCAATTTGCCGGCATCAACCGCCAGAACCATGGTAACAGAAGAGAAAATCAGGATGAATGTCATGAAGGCCACATAGTACATCGGGTAGTTTCCGTGCACAAAAGGGATGTGGGTGAATACCTCATCCGCAATCGGCCAGGAGTCCAGGTACTTGAATCTAATCAATCCATAGGCACCCAAAAAACCCGAAAAAGTGAGGGCATCCGACATGATGAAGAACCACATCATCATTTTTCCATAACTGGCGTCAAAAGGTCGGTTTCCGCCTCCGCTCCAAACTCCACCCTTCGGTGTATCAGCAACTACTGCCTCCATTTACTGTAAAAAGTTTAGTTTAAATGATCTTCTCTGACTTAAAAAAACTGACATAAGTCATGTTTTTTCTTAAGCAGCAAAAATATAAAAATTATTCATAAGTCTTATTAAACCTGAAAAAATGTTCCCCTTAACGGATAAAATAGAAAAAGAGGAAAAGATAGATCCAGAGCGCATCCACAAAGTGCCAGAAAATGGATCCGAGAGTGAAGCCGAGATGATCTTCAACCGTGTATTGATGTTGAATATTCCTGTAGATCACCCGGATCAAAACTACGATGCCTGCAAAAATGTGCAATAAGTGTGCCCCTGTGATCACATAAAGAAAGGAAGAGGCCACGTTGCTCTCCGGGCCCGTCGTGTATAAACCTGCCTCGATCAGCTGGTTAAAACCGTTGAACTGATAGAATACAAAGGCAAGACCCAGGACCAGGGTCAAACCCAGAAACAAATTCGACCTCGAATGAGCGCCCGAAAGCAGTGATCTTTTGGCTATGATAAAAGACAGGCTGCTCAAAACAATGAGAAGTGTGCTCAGGTAAAATGCCGAGGGCAGCTCGAAGCTGACCCAGTCTTCCCTGGCGCGGCTCACTACATAGGCACTTGTTAGCCCCGCGAACATCATGGTCATGCTGATCATGGCGATCCATAGCATCTGTTTGAAAGTCCTTTCCTTAACTCTTTTTTCCATTTCCATCAGTGAAAGAATTTATCGATTACAAAAATAATTTGGATCGCGGTTATATATAAAACACTGGAAAGCATCAATTTTCGCGCCATTGTATCTGTCTGTTCCCGATGCAATCGTATCCCATACCAGAGCATCACCAGGCCCAGTGCGAAGATGAGCACAGCAGAAAGTGGCAACAGGTACAAGCTCCCCGTGATTCGGAACACCGGGATAACTGACACCACCAGCATGAAAATCGTATACATGATAATTAGACGCGTGGCTTTTCTGTTCTTCTCCCCTGTGGGCATCAGATTGAATCCTGCTTTTTTGTATTCGTCAAATTGCAGCCAGCCTATGGCCCAAAAGTGCGGAAACTGCCAAAAGAACTGTATCATGAACAACATGCCCGGCTCTATGCCGAACTGACCCGTGGCAGCTACCCAGCCCAACATGAACGGAATCGCCCCGGGAATGGCGCCGACAAAAACCGATAGCGGTGTAATGGGTTTCAAAGGGGTATAAGCCGAGGTGTAGAGGAATATAGAGACCGCACCGAATAGGGCGGTGCGTTCATTGATCCTGTAGAGGATGATCACGCCGAGCAAAGTCAGGGTCACCGCGATGGCCATGGCCGCATTCACAGAAATTCGACCCGCTGGAATGGGCCGATTCATGGTTCTCTTCATAAGAGCATCGGGGCCTCGTTCGATGATCTGGTTGAATGCGTTGGATGCCCCAACCATGCAGTAGCCTCCTACTGCCAGCAGAACGACGGTCATCCAGTTGATCTGATCGGCCGCAAGTAGATATCCTGCAATGGAAGAGAAAACGACGCTGA
>JAUIKV010000280.1 GCA_030430615.1 Bacteroidia bacterium | reverse complement strand
TTTGTTCTTCTTCTACAGTGAGATCTATCGACTCCATTTGCTCATATTCATGGGTCATGTTGGAATAGACGCTTCCGAAAAGCACGGCTCCGGAAAAGGCGATCGCAAATCCCTGTCCGATAATCTCTTTCAGGGTTTCTGAGAGCCCCGAAGCTTCTCCGTTCTGCTCTGCGGGAACCTTCATCATGGTCACCGTTGCTATTTGGCCCATGACAAGACCACATCCTATACCCACCACCACGGAACCCAGTAGAGTGGACATCGGGGTCATGTCTACAGACACTTCATTTCCAAGAAGATAGGTCCCTAGGAATACTAAAACGAAACCCGCAATAATGATCCACTTAGGCGCTATTTTCTTTCCGAGACCCGGGGTAAAAAAAGAGAAAAGAGCTACTCCAAGAGATATGGGCAGGGTCGTCAAAGCCGTTTGAAACGAATCAAATCCAGAAACGGATTGGACGAATACGGACAAGACAAACAACACCGCAGCAAACAGAAAATAGAGCAGGGCCTGCACCAGCATTCCTATGGTAAAGGGAATGTTCTTCAGTATGTCGGCGTTGAGCAAAGGAGTTTCCCCTTCTGCCATGAGTTTCTTTCCCCTCCTGAAAAAAATGATAAGCAAAATGGCTGAAAGCAGGTACAAGAAAGGAACCACTGACAATCCTCCCAACGAAATTTCGGTTCCACCAACAATCAGCGGACGTTTCTGAAAAAACCAACCGTACTGGGAAGCCAGGGTGGTCGCAATCAGTAAAAGTCCAAAGGAGATCACCGACAGAACCACACTCACCCCATCGATCTTGATTTTCGGGTCTTTCGAAGTTTCAGGCAACGAAAAAGCGAGCAAAATCGTGATAATGCCAAACGCTGGAGAAAGGGCCAATGCGATTCTCCATCCAAAGGAACTGGCCAGGTAGCCGACAATCAACGGAGCCAGAGCTGAGATAGCCATCAATACAGCCCCGTAAATCCCGAAAGCCTGGGCCCGCTCCGAACCGTGGTAGAAATACATGATGAGCGCTATGCTCGTGGGAATTACCATCACCATGCCGAGAGGCCATATAATCGCCCAGGAAATGCTGAAAATCGTCGAGTTGGGGCTGAGCACCACTGCAGTCAACCCGATGGTATAAATGATCGAGCCGATCAAAAACACCTTTTTCTTTCCGATCTTATCGCCCAGGCGTCCTGCCGTGACCATAAGGGTTCCCGCGATCAGGCTCGCCGAAACGATGACCATTTGAAGGCCCGAAACCGACCAGTTGAGATCTTTCACGATAGGCCCGATCAGCACATTGATGCTGAACGATGTGATGTACATCATCACCATGGAGGCAATGATGGTAATCAATGGGCCCCAATTAGTTTTCTCTTTGCTCATCTCTATTTCAATCTTTCAGGAACAACATGTCTGCTGAAAACCTCATCTTGTGTCTCAGGCATTTTCACCCATTCACAGGTGTCTCCACTCACGAGCACCATACCCGGTCTGGGCAGGGCATTGAAGTTGCAGGTGTAAGGCTCGATGTAGGAACCTGTGTTCAAAAATGCCAGGATGTCCCCTTTTTCGAGCTGTGGCATTTTGGTCTGTTCAGCCAGACAATCATAGTTGCAAGTGATTCCAACCACGTCAACTTTGGTGTCATAGGGCTGATCGGCCTTGTTGCAAGAGACCAGGTCAAAGGGAGGTACAACATTGAGGCCTCCAATGCTCAAAAAGGTCTCAGAGGTGTCGGTCTCTGCCCATTGGTAATCCATTCCGTGTGCGGTCTCGTGCTTCATGTTGTGGACCTTGAACAGATGAATGCCGCTCTCATTGTACATCGCTCTTCCGGGCTCAATTTCCAGTATGATCCCGTCGGTTGAAAATCCATGTCGGTTCATTTCGTCCCGGAAAGTTCCCGTGACTACCTGGGCGAAGTCTTCAATATGCGGTGTTTCGTAATCGGTCACAGCCACACGGGTCTCCTTGTCCATTTCAGCAGGGAAGCCTCCACCGACGCTCACGATTTCTGGTCGCCAGTCATTACCAACGCCATCGTGGATAACCTTGATCATATCGACAATTGATGTGACGAGGGCCTTCCAAAACACAGGCTTCTTGCTGTGCCGTCCTGCATGCGTGTGAACGCCCTCCAGCTTCACATTCGGCATTTTTGCAAACTTGGGGAGCATCTCCAAAACTTCTGAAGTGGGGATTCCGTATTTGACGGTTTGGGTCATGTCGCGTATCAAACGAGCCGGGAAAAAATCAGAAGGCTCATCCAAATCTTTCATATACGGTTTGATGCGCAGGAGCACTTTGGCCGTTTTACCTTGTTTGGCTGCCTCTTCCTGGCACATGTCAAGCTCATCCTTGTTGTCCAGGATGATTGGAATGCCCAGATCCACTGCTTTCTCTATGATCTCAGGTCCTTTGATGGATCCATTGACCGCAATGTCCTCATAGGGCACGTTACCCCTTAAAGCCGTTTCCAGCTCTCCCATGCCAAAGGTGTCACAGCCACATCCTTCACGCGATAACAATCGCCTGATGGCAACCGTTGGATTGGCCTTTACGGCGGCCATCACTCGAATTCGGCCCTCTGGATAGTATTTCTGGAAGCTGTTTTGAAAAGCCCGATAATTTTCGACGAGGATCTTTTCTGAAACAACAAACAAAGGCGTTCCGAACTTCTCAGCGATATCAACGGTATCCATCTCTTCGATAAACAGTCTTCCATCTCGAATACTGAGGTTCGGATTCATTTTTAGATCTTTCATAGGTTCTTGAATTTATGTTTTCATTTCTTTTATAAATGGTTTCGGCTCTTGCTGATGCGGAACATGATGATATTGGTGGCCGGGATCAAGACGACCATGGCAATGAGCCAGGTCTGAAATCCTACCCAGGAAAGTGGGATGCAAACCGCCGCCACGATCGGGTCCACGATGATCTCTCTTTTCAAAGCCGCTATCCTGAGTGCATGGAAATCATTTCTGATCAGGTCATTCTTGTCAGCATAGTACAAGTTCAAATAGGCAAATACGCCCATCGCTCCCCAGGCAGCAGTAAACAAGG
>JAUIKV010000279.1 GCA_030430615.1 Bacteroidia bacterium | reverse complement strand
GCCTGGTTCTTAGCAGCCTCAAGGTATTGTGCTCCTTCCAGCAGTTCAGATTTCACGTGCTGTCCATCTGCTATCTTGCGTCCGATTCCGTATTGCCAATTCAGTGCGTGGTCAACCCATCCCTGGACCTTGTATTCGTAAAAACCTTGCTTTTCAACTGTAAACGATCCGTGCCAGTTATCGTTGAAACCCGGATTCATTCTTTGTTCACGCCATGTACGTTCATTTTGGTGCTTGTAAAGAACCGAAGCCGCGATCACGTCGTGACCGTCGACCAACACATCTGCACTCACTTCGATGCGCTGCCCTACAACTCTTTTTATGTAGAACTCTCCGCAATTGATTTGAGGGCGTACTCCCTCAATGACTACTCGCTGTTGTCTTAACATAGATTAAAATTCAAATTGGTGCATCCGATCAAATCACATAGCCCCGTGGAATCACGGCTCCTTTTTTGATCACCACGATACCGTCTCTGATGACGTACTTATCGGTTTCTTTGTCTTTGAGGTGCTTGCCCCCATTGATCCGGACGTCATCCCCTATTCTGCAGTTCTTGTCAATGATCGCGTTTTTTATGAAACACCTCTCCCCGATTCCCATCAGAATGTCGATTTTTCTGTTTTCGATCTCATCCAGAGTCTCGTAATAGTCACATCCCATCATGTAGGTGTTGATTACCGTGCTCTCATGCCCGATTCGGGATCGGATTCCGATGACTGACTTGTCAATCTTAGCCGCCTGAATGATGCAACCCTCTGAAATGACACTGCGGTTCATGGTAGTTCCGGAGATCTTTGAGGTGGGCAGCATCCTGGCCCGCGTGTAGATCCGCTTGTTTTTGTCATAAAGGTTAAATTTGGGAATGTTGTCGGTCAGCCCCAGGTTGGCCTCGAAAAAAGAGTCGATGTTACCAATGTCGGTCCAATATCCTTCGTACTGGTAGCTCATCACCTTGTGATCATTGATCGATTGAGGTATGATCTCTTTTCCAAAATCTACAGTGTCAGGGTTCTTCATGAGCTCCACAAGTAGGTCACGATTGAAGACATAGATTCCCATGGAAGCCAGGTAATTCCTGTTCTGCGACTTCATCTCATCACTCACGTCCGAGGTCCAGTCAGGAAGCAGCTTCGCCTCCGGCTTCTCGATGAAGGAGGTAATCTCGTTATTCTCGTCGGATTTGAGAATACCGAAAGAAGTGGCCTCCTTTGCATTCACAGGTATTGTCGCGATTGAAATATCAGCTTGGGCATTCTCGTGCTGCTCCAACATGAAATTGTAATCCATTTGATAGAGCTGGTCTCCTGAGAGGATCAGCGCATAATCCCATTCGTGCCCCAGGAAATGGTGCATGCTTTGCCTTACGGCATCTGCGGTTCCCTGAAACCAATTGTCACTCATCGGGGTTTGCTCAGCGGCCAATACGTCGACGAATGCCTTGCTGAAAAAGCTGAAATGATAGGTGTTCTTGATGTGACGGTTCAATGAAGCCGAATTGAACTGAGTAAGCACATACATGCGCTTTATCTCAGAATTGATACAGTTTGAGATTGGAATATCTACCAACCTGAATTTACCCGCGATGGGAACGGCTGGCTTTGATCGGCTCTCGGTCAGAGGATAAAGTCTCGATCCTTGTCCTCCTCCGAGTATGATGGCTAAAACTTTCTTAGTGAACATATTTAATGGGATTTATGTTTCTATTTTAAATTTTTCAACGAACTATGCTAGCTCAAATGAGCGAACGATACAGGTTTTCAACTTCCTTGGCAATTGCAGACCAGTCAAAGGTTTCCTCAACTCTCCTTCGCCCTTTGACGGCCATGGATCGAGCCAGGTCCTTGTCGGCAATGACCTTGTTGACACCTTCCGCCAGGTCCCTTGCAAACTTATCCGGATCCACGGGTTCAAAAGGTGCCGTGTTTTGCTGCTCCAGTGGAACAAGTATTCCGGTCTCACCGTGTATGACTACTTCCTTTATTCCTCCAACCGCACTGGCCACGACAGCCGTTTCACAGGCCATGGCCTCAATGTTGATGATGCCAAAAGGCTCATAGATCGAAGGACAGCAGAACACACTGGCATGAGAGTAAAGCTCGATGACTTGCTTCTTGTCCAGCATTTTTTCAATCCAGATTACGTTGTCTCTTCCCCGGGTTGCCTCGTTAACACTTTCCTCCATCTCCTTTGCGATCTCCGGGGTGTCAGGTGCGCCTGCGCAAAGAACAACCTGTGTGTCGGGATGCAGATATTTGATCGCGTTGACCAGGTGAATGATTCCCTTCTGTCTTGTAATACGTCCCACAAAGAGCACAAAAGGCTTCGATTTGTCGATGCCGTATTCTTCTAGGGTTCCGGTCGAATCCGTCTTTACATATTCTTTCAGGTTGATCCCATTGTAGATCACCTGCACCTTTTGCGGATCCACGTCAAAATATTTCAGAACATCTTCCCGGGTTTCTTCTGATACGGCAATCACGGCATCAGCCATTTCAATGGCCGTTTTCTCCACCCAGGAGGAGGCCTCATAACCTCGACCCAACTGCTCGCGTTTCCACGGACGCAAAGGCTCCAGGGAATGCGTTGTGATCACCAGAGGAACCCCATAACACAATTTAGCAACAATGCCTGCGAACTGGGCATACCAGGTGTGACAGTGCACCACGTCAGCATCGATTTCATCCGCATTCATTTGGATGCAAGTGCTCAAAGTCTTGAAAACCGCTTTCAATTTATCGTTCGAACCTTCAAATACCGGGTTGTCATAAGGAAAGCCCTTGACGCTCAAATTACCTGTTTGCAAATCCTGATCTCCAAAGCATCGCACATCCACTTCCATGAGTTTGGAGAGCTCCTCCGCTAAATATTCGACATGTACTCCGGCTCCACCATAGACATAAGGTGGAAATTCTCGTGTGTAAAAAAGTGCTTTCATTGGGGATTTAGATGCGGATTGAAGGGTTAATTAGTAAAACTTGAAAGAACGGCTTCCCTGCTAAAGCATTCGACAAAATTCGAATTTTGGTCGAAAAACTTCTCCACTAGGGACAATATTTTTCATATCTAAACCA
>JAUIKV010000278.1 GCA_030430615.1 Bacteroidia bacterium | reverse complement strand
CTTTCCCTGAAATATGCCGGCCTCTACGCTGACATCCGTGAATTTGCCGCCGTCATTTCTCAGCAACCGGTCACCGGCCAGTGAATCGGGCTTCATTCTGAGTTTTCCCTTGCCGTAGGTTCGGTTTGGATTCACCGAGTGGTTTAGCAGGAACATGTCCAGGTCCTGATCCAGGTCGTAGTCAAAAAACGCCGCCTGGGTGCTGAAAGTTTTGAGGTCCAACCCGTAAGATTCTGCTTCATCCTTGAATGTGGGTACGCCTTGCTCATTGACTCCCTGGTTGATAAGCAGTTTGTTTTTCCCTTCGATGCTTTTGTATTTCCCAATTTTACAGACGTATATGTCAAGGAGACCATCGTTGTTCAGATCAACCATAGTCACCCCTGTGGTCCAGCCCGAAGAATTGTGAATGCCAGCCTCAGCAGAAATCTCCCTGAATTTGAGATCACCCTGATTGAGATAGAGATGATCTGCAACCTGGTTGCCTGTGAAATAGAGATCGATCAGTCCGTCATTGTTTAGATCCCCGGAAGCAACGCCACCTCCGTCATAGTAATATAGATAGGTAAGAATGTTGAGCTTGGCAGTTGGACTGAGATCGTTACTGAATTCGATGCCGGAGTCTTCGCGCAGTTTGAAGAGCTTTTCAGAATGCTTCAACTCTGAAGCGATGTCTTTGGAGTGATCAGAGCCGCAAGAAGCAAAACACAAAGCAATCAGCAAAGCCAGTGCCGAAAGTATTGACAAGGTCATTTTTCTGGACATTTCTCCCGATGTGTTTTGATTCTTCTTGACGAAATAAAAAAGCTGGCCTGGGAGGTCAGCTTTATTATGTTGAAACAATTATTTAATTATGAAATTTCTGCTAAATTAGGCCATAATTAAGTATTTAAGCGCTAATAAGAGTTTAAAAAGATTAATCAGAAGTTAAAAAGATTAACGAAAGATTAATTTGCTCTGTTTTTCGCTCACTTTCTGAATAATGGTTAAGAAATATCTCTATATCAGTCTTTTCATCATCTCCATTATAGGCCTTTCTATTGTTCAGTATCAGTATTTCAGAATAGGCCTGAATCTTGCCGGTCTCCAGTTCGATGAGAATATGAAGGAGGCCATGACTGATATGAAAGAGGAGCTTCGCGACAGAAATGAATTGACCTATCTCGTTGCTACTTCCATTACAGGTGAGGAAGAGAATTTCAAACTGAGCCTTGACAGCATCAGGGACGCCTCTGAGTATTTTTTTAATGATTTTGTCAAATCTACCCTGGTTGAGCACGGCATTAAGGCGGATTTCACCTACGAGCTCTATGCCCGGGATTCTGTGGTGTTTTTGGGATCTTCGCAACAATTTGATGAATCGGATGAGGTTTTGAGCTACCCAATGGCACTCGAGGGATATTTGGCGGATTCTGCGAAGAAGGACCTGACCCTGGAGATTCGATTTAAAAACGTCAACCGATATTTTCTATCCCAGCTTAACGGATTGACTATACCCAGCCTGTTCTTTATTCTGATCATCATATCCATTCTCATCTGGGTTTTCCGGGCTTTTTACCTTCAAAAGAACTTGATCACAAGTACAAATGAGTTTATCAACAATCTGACTCATGAGTTGAAAACGCCTGTTTTTTCGATGGGAGTAGCCAGCAAGATCCTCGAGGAGAAGATTGATGGGGAGGGCAAAGAAGTGGTAGGTTTGATGCGAACCCAGTTGGACAAGATGAAGAACCAAATTGACAAGGTGCTGGAACTAGCCATAATCGAAGGGAAAAAGGATGTTCTCGTGATGGAAAAGTTCGATCTCCACCCTCAGTTGAATCGAATCGGTTCGGATTTTGGCAGCCTGGTAAACCTGGAAGGCGGGGAGTTTGAGATGGACCTTCGTGATCCTCCGTATTGGATCGTGGGCGATAAATACCACATTGACAATGCAGTCAGCAGTTTACTGGAAAACGCGAAAAAGTATTCGAAAGACCCGGTCAAAATCAAGTTGATCGCTTTCAAAGACAAGAATAAGCTTCGAATTCAAATATCCGATCAGGGGATAGGAATTTCCAAAGAGGGCCAGAAGAAGATCTTCGACAAGTATTTCCGGGTTTCCAACGGAGATCGTCATGACGTCAAAGGTTACGGTTTGGGATTGCATTATGTCAAACGAATTGTAAATTTGCACAGAGGAAACATTCTTGTAGTCAGTGAAGAGGGGATAGGTTCGACCTTTACCATGATCCTGCCACTTTCCAGACAAGCAGAGGGTCTTAATACAAAACCATGATTGAAAACAAACGGATATTACTCGTGGAAGACGACCCATCATTAGGGTATTTGCTGTCGGAGTACCTGGGCATGAAGGATTTTGACGTCAATTGGGTCAAGAACGGAAACGAGGCCCTGAAAGCCATGGAGACCCGTATTTTCGACCTGGCCGTTCTCGATGTGATGATGCCCGAAATGGATGGCTTTACACTGGCCCGGAAGATGAAAGAGCGGCATAGTGAAATCCCATTCATGTTCCTGACATCCCGATCCATGAAAATTGATGTGCTCAAAGGCTTTTCGTTGGGGGCGGTTGATTACTTGAAAAAACCCATTGACGAAGAAGAGTTGGTTGTTCGCCTGAACAGTTTGCTAATGAGATTGTCTCCCGCAGGTAAACAACAGAAGCAGTCGGATGAAACAGAAAACATTTTAGGGGATTATGTTTTTGATCACGACCTGGTTGAACTGCGTTTTAAAGATGGTTCTATCCAAAAGCTTACCCAAAGGGAGGCGGGCGTCTTGGAATTGCTTCTGAGACACAGAAACGAGTTGTGCTCACATAAGGAGATCCTGAACACTTTGTGGGGCAAGAGTGATTTTTTCACTAAAAAAAGCCTGAATGTCTTTGTGTCACATTTGAGGAAATACCTCTCGAAGGATCCTTCCATACGCATTGAGAATGTCCACAATCAGGGCTTTGTTCTGAGAGTGGAATGACAAAATCCGCAAATGCAAAATGACTTCCAATAAAAAAGGCTTCCCATTGGGAAGCCTTTCTTAATTTTTTTAAATTAATCTTAGTACCCTGGGTTCTGT
>JAUIKV010000277.1 GCA_030430615.1 Bacteroidia bacterium | reverse complement strand
AGGCATTACAGACCATGCACCAGATGATCGAATCGGGTGAGTCTTATCCGGATTCCGTGCTGTTGAAAGGATGAAAATTGAGCAGGACATCATGAGTTTCAACAAAGGACACCTACAAACCCTGCAGTTCATGGTGGACAAAGGCATCAAGCTCGTTGAGTCTGAAATTCCGACCACTCCCTGAAATTGTCGTAAATTGTTAGAGGAAAAATTTAGAGTACAATGATCAAGCCTGACCTCCCCCAACTCCCCTACGGCGACTGGACCGAATCGAGGATTTCAATTCACCTGATCCTGCAGATTATCGGCAAAGCCCGCCTGGGACTCACGGCAAGAAAAAATCACTGGTGGTTCATCACCATTTACATCTCCCCGAGAGGCTTCAGCACCTTCACGATTCCGATAGACCAGGGAACGAGCAGCCTTGACATTGAGCTCAATGTCTCGCAAAGGGCGGTCACAATCACCCATAGCGAAAAAGGTGTGTCACGGATCGATTTGGAACCCGGGCTGACCATAGCCCAATTCTACAGGCGGTTTATGGAGGAGCTCTCAAAATTGGATCTCAATCCAAAGTTTGTCAGGAAACCCTTTGACATGGGAATCGAAAAGCCCTTTGAAACGCTGGAGGAATATGGAAAAATCGACTGGGATCAGGTACATAAATTCTGGCGGCTGATGCAGTGGAACAACTCCATTTTCAAGGAGTTCAGCGGGCGATTCTATGGCAAAACCTGCCCGGTTCAAATCTATTGGCATCACATGGACCTGGCCGTCACCCGATTTTCAGGCAAGAAACTGGAGCCCATGGACAAGTCGGCGCGTGTTTCCGACCGGGACGCCTATTCCCATGAGCAGATCAGCTTTGGCTTTTGGGTGGGAGATGACACGGTCCCGGAACCGGCCTATTATTCCTATACGTATCCCTCTCCGGCGAAGATTGACGAACAACCCTTGCTTCCTGAGTCTGCCCAATGGGTCGACAGCAACGGCAGCCCAATGGCCTTTCTCCGCTATGAGGATGTGATCTCTTCTCCGGATCCCAGGCAGGCCGTGCTCGATTTTCTGGAAAGTGCCTACCAGGCCGGTGCACGAAACGCCGGGTGGAACATTGACGAACTGACTACACCCCCCTTGAAAGAGGTTTAAATCTGAAAACATGAAAGAGATCATTCGCACCCCAGAGAGCCGATTTGAAAATTTGTCTAACTATCCCTTTGAGAGCCATTATCTCCAGGTCGAAAAAGGACTGCGCATGCACTACGTGGATGAAGGTGACAAAGAGGACCAAATCGTTCTGCTCCTTCACGGGGAACCCAGCTGGTCTTATTTGTATCGCAAAATGATCCCGATTTTGTCGCAAAATGGCTATCGGGCGATAGCACCTGACCTGATCGGGTTTGGCAAGTCAGACAAGTTCGTTTCCACGGATGATTATTCCTATGCCAATCACCTGGAATGGGTCACGCGTTTCATCGAAGAGCTTGACCTGAACAATATCGTTCTTTTCTGCCAGGACTGGGGAGGCTTGCTTGGACTCCGACTGATCACAACCCTTGCGGATCGTTTCGCTGCGGTGATTGCCTCCAACACGTTTATCCCCACCGGGGAGGTCCCGATGCCAGACAGCTTCATGAAATGGCGTGCATACTCACAGCATTCGGAATCTTTTGACATTGGCAAAGTCCTGGATATGGGTACAGTGGAAGACCTTTCCGAGGAAGTGATCGCTGCCTACAATGCACCCTTCCCCTCTGAGAAATACAAAGCCGGGGCGAGGATTTTCCCGATGCTGGTGCCTGTCGAAATGGATGACCCCGAGGCCGTCAACAACAGAAAGGCCTGGAACGAGCTCATCAAATGGGAAAAGCCCTGTCTAACCCTATGGAGCGAGGGCGACCCCATTATGAAAGGCGCCGACAAGGTGTTTCAAAAGTACGTCCCCGGAGCCCAAAACCAACCTCATGCCAATTTCAACGCCGGCCACTTCATCCAGGAAGAAAAAGGAGTGGAGATCGCACAGCGCATTGTCGCGTTTTTGAAGAATCGGTAACTCCTTAAGCAAAATTCAGCCTCAGAAATTTAATGGTTATATTTGGAGATGTAATCAAATTTCGACCTATTTCCATTGATTCCTAAACAGAACATTCTAAAGGCAAAGTTGCATGCTCCCCAGATACCGACTGATTTTGTAGTACGAAAGACTGTCAATGATAGATTAAATGGGAAGAAGGAATCTTCTGTATTTCTTTTCTCGGCGCCCTCCGGATACGGAAAAACCACTTCGGCCATTAACTGGCTTCAAAGCAGTGGAGTTAATTATTGCTGGCTGTCTTTGGACGAACATGATAACGTCCTAAAAGCCTTTCTCCAATATATTGTCCTGGCCATCCAGCGGGTGGTTCCTAAATTCGGGACGGAGATTGAACAAATTATCTCATCCAATCAAGAATTGAGCACGAGAGATTACCAGATCTTGCTGAATAATGAAGTGAGGGGCCTTCAAAAGGTCGTTTACCTGGTTCTTGATGATTATCATTTCATTCGAAATCAGGAGATTCATGACACATTGATTCATCTGTTCAAATTCTCACAACCAAAATTAAAACTTGTCATAACAACTAGAAAAGACCCTCCTTTTCCGCTGAGTGATTGGAGAATGAAAAACAGACTCACTGAAATTCGCACAAAGGATCTCACTTTCGATTTCAGTGAAATAAATCAATTTTTTCACAATCAACAAATTGATACTCCTCGGCATGATTTTATCAATAGAATTGAACAGGTCTCTGAGGGCTGGATTACTGGTTTGAGACTATTGACCGTTTCGGGATTAAGTGAAAATCAAGACAAAAGTGTCGAATTAAGCGCATCACTTAAAAATGTCACGGTCCTTATGGAATTGGTTCAGGACATGCTTCGCAATCAAGAACCTGAAGTTCGTGAAGGGATTTTGAAAATGTCGATTGTCGATGAATTCAACAAGGAGCTGTACCAGTTGATCTTAAATTCGGAAGATGAACATGAGGAAACTCCATATCCTGGATTTGAAAAGTTTGTTAATTTGCTTTTGGGATCAAATCTATTCCTGATCACTCTGGATGACCGACACAACTGGTTCAGA
>JAUIKV010000276.1 GCA_030430615.1 Bacteroidia bacterium | reverse complement strand
CCTTTGCCGGCGAAGAGGTAGAGCTTGACAAGACTGACATACGAGAACGAATAGATCGTGAGCTCCTTGTGAACACCTATTGGCAGTCCAATGCTCTCTTGTGGTTCAAAAGAACCAATAAGTATTTCCCGGTGATCGAACCCATTCTCAAGGAAAAAGGAGTCCCGGACGATTTCAAATACCTTTCGGTCATTGAGAGCGACCTGCGAAACGTGACATCTCCGGCGGGAGCAAAAGGCATGTGGCAAATGCTCACGGAAGCGGCCCGTGAAAATGGCCTTGAGGTCAATTCGAATGTGGATGAGCGCTATCACTTGGAAAAGGCAACACGCGCAGCGTGTGACTACCTGATAGAAGCGAAGAACAGATTGGGTAGCTGGACCCTCGCGGCAGCGGCCTACCATGCAGGCAACTACGGGATCGAAAAACGATTGAACGAGCAACAAGTAACAAGCTATTACGATGTGCTGGCCGGTGAGAATACAGAGCGGTACATTCCCAGAATCATCGCTGCCAAAGAAATTCTAAGTCATCCAGACAAGTACGGCTTCGAATTTGACAAGGAAGATTTGTACGAACTAGGCACTACCTATACGGTTGAGGTAGACACTGCAATAACCGACATTGCATCATTCGCCAAAAAATTCGATACTAACTACAAGGAACTGAAAATGTACAATCCGTGGTTGCGCGAAAATAAGTTGAACAACAAGACACGGAAACTGTACCAGATTAAAATCCCAAAGTAGAGCAAATTCTCGCCTGGGCAACGTTGAATTCTTCGATCAGATCTGAAATGATGTCTGCAGCCGGCTTAATCTCATCGATAAGGCCTGCTATTTGACCAATTTCCAGTTCACCTTCAACCAGGTCGCCCTCAAACATGCCCAGTTTTGCGCGCGCCCTGCCCAGTAATGCCTTCAGCTCTTCTTTAGAGGCATTATTCTTGTAAAGCTCCTCAACTTTGTCGTAGAACGGGTTCTTTATCAACCGCACCGGCGTCAATTCTTTAAGAGTGAGATGGGTGTCTCCATCTTTGGTCATCAAAACCTTCTTCTTGAAGTTTGAATGGGCGGATGACTCGTTGCTTGCCACAAATCGGCTCCCGATCTGAACGGCATCGGCACCCAGGGCCATCGCGGCAACAATGCCCCCTCCAGAGGCAATGCCTCCTGCTGCAAGCAAGGGCAGGTCAATAGCCTTTTTCACCATCGGGATCAGGGTAAAGGTGGTTGTCTCTTCACGTCCATTGTGCCCCCCGGCCTCAAAACCTTCAGCCACTATGGCATCGACCCCGGCGTCCTGTGCTTTCATGGCAAATTTGACACTGCTCACTACATGGGTTACGCATATTCCTTCATCCTGCAATTCTTTCGTGTAAAGTTTTGGATTGCCTGCTGAGGTGAAAACAATCCTCACCTCCTCTTCCAGGATGATCTTCAAAATTTCTTCCAGGTCAGGATAAAACAAGGGAATGTTCACTCCAAAAGGTTTCTGGGTCTCCTTTTTGCACTTTCGAATGTGTTCTCTCAGGACATCCGGATACATGGAACCTGCTCCAATGAGGCCAAGGCCTCCTGCATTTGAAACTGCCGAGGCCAACTTGTGGCCACTGACCCACACCATGCCTGCCTGGATAATAGGATATCGAATACCAAACAAGTTTGTGATCCTGTTTTCCATATTCTTTATGGTTTGAAAAAGTAATATACAACTTTTCCGGTCAAAATGGATTTGGCCCCTGGCTCCAAGTTCGGGGATTTCCTTAGCTTAGCCTTGTGATGAAAAAATCTGGCAATCCTCAAAAAAACTGGCAGACTGCAGCTTTGACCCTACTCGCTTTGCTCGCATTTGCCGCCAATTCGGTTCTCTGCCGTATGGCCCTGAGGCAAGAAACTATCGATGCCACATCATTTACCGCAGTAAGGCTTTTATCAGGTGCTGTCGTGCTTTTGCTATTGGTCCGAATTTCAAGGCAAAATCGGGCTGCAAAAAAAGAAAGATCAAAAGGTTCCTGGATCTCGGGCATGATGCTGTTTCTATACGCCACATGCTTCTCTTACGCTTATGTCACGCTGGATACGGGAGTCGGCGCACTAATTGCGTTCACCTCGGTTCAAATCACCATGATTGGCTACGGGTTCTTCAAAGGACGCCGGCTGAACCTCATCGAATGGATAGGCGTGCTCTTCGCCTTTGGTGGATTCGTTTATCTCGTCAGCCCGGGCATCAGCGCCCCGTCGGCGGAAGGTTTTGTCCTGATGACCCTGTCAGGCTTCGGTTGGGGCATGTATAGCGTCAGGGGAATGGGATCGGCCAACCCACTGGAAGATACCACGTTCAATTTTTTGAGAAGCAATCTGTTTCTATTCCTTTTCATTGCCTTGCTTTTAAGTGCGGCCATCTTCTACCCCGGGTTTATTCAGCCTCACCTTTCCGAAAAAGGTTTCTATCTGGCGGTGCTTTCCGGAGCCATTACTTCCGGGCTCGGATATACAATCTGGTACATGGCCTTACGAGGATTGACCAACATTCAGGCTTCAGTGGTGCAACTTTCGGTTCCTGTCATTGCCGCTCTGGGAGGAATCCTTCTCCTGTCAGAAAAACTCAGTCTGCGTCTAGCGCTGTCTTCTGTTGTCATCCTCAGCGGCATCCTGCTGGTTATTATCGGAAAATCGGGAATTGCATTTAAGAAATGACTCCGGAACCAAGAAGTTCTTCGCGGTCGTACCAGGCTACAAACTGACCTTCGCTTATTGCCGATTGCGGCTGGTCAAATGTAACATAGAGGCCATCCACGGCGCGATACAGTTTTGCTGCTTGCAGATCCTGTCGATATCTTATTCGTGCCTGGACATCCATTTCCTCTCCAATTGAGAGCTCTAGATCAGGACGTATCCAGTGAATGTCTTTTTCTCGTACAAAAAGTGCCTTCCTGTACAAGCCTCTATGGGATTTACCTTCACCTACATAAATGACGTTATCCTGCACGTCCGTGTCAATGACAAATAAAGGATCAGTGGTACCACCAACGGCCAGGCCTTTTCGCTGTCCTTTGGTAAAATAGTGAGCCCCCTGGTGGGTTCCCACAACCTTTCCGTCATTCTGTGTATACTTGAACTTTCTACTCAAA
>JAUIKV010000275.1 GCA_030430615.1 Bacteroidia bacterium | reverse complement strand
GGCCGAAACGTGACGTATTGCTAATAATGGCTCCAGCCATAATAGCTCCCCGCATAGATGCGTTAGATAAACTAGCTCCGCTAAGATCGCTATCAGAAAGATGGGAATAAAAGGATAGGTCATAACTGAGTCTTTAATTGAAATTTATAAGTTGATATCCGTCCTTTTGGAAATGAACCAGGGCGGTCATGGCCGATAGCGACAATTTCACAGGTTCAGCCAGATCAGCAGGACTGAAACCACGGCTGTAAAAGGATTGTCCGCAAATGTAGAGGTTCACACCGACGCTATCCAGTGCCTTCAACAACTCTGCATTGGGGTTGGTTCTGCCAAATTTCTTCAGGTAAGCCTCTTCATTCAAAGCATTTTTGGCACCTGCCCCGTGCATGATGACTACAATACTCAATTGTTCCTTCTTCATGCCTGTTTGCCCGTGCATGTTTAGAAACCGGGCCACCGTGTTCAACAGCGGGTTGATCTCCGCTTCGCCTCCCTGGTCGGTGTAAATGTCAAACAAGATCTTGTAGTTTTCATCCTTGCTGAGAGTGAGGTCTGGGTCAGGAATCGAAAAGACCGTGCCGAATTCCTCCAGGATCGGACCTGCCTGGGTCTCCTGGGCGTTCAACTTTTGCGATGAAATCACGAAAATTGCACAAAGAACAAGATGATAAAAACGCATAAAAAACAGTATGTTTGAATTTATTACGATATTACGAAAAAAAACGCAGCGATTGTCCCTATGAGTTGGTTTTCAGAGTTCATTTTATGCAGGTTGCTTGGATGGAAGATCATCAATGATTTTCCCCATCATCTCGACAAATACATCATCATAGCCGGGCCGCATACCTCCAACTGGGATTTCCCTCTTGGCGTGGCGGTCAAGTTTGCCAAAGGACTTCAGAACCGATTCATCGGGAAGCATACTTTGTTCAAACCTCCTTTTGGATTTATCTTCAGGGCCCTGGGCGGACAACCGGTTGACCGAACCAAAAGCACGAACATGGTAGATACCATGATCGAAGTCTTTAACCAGGAAGATAAATTCGTATTCGCCCTATCGCCGGAAGGAACGCGAAAACGCGTTTCCAAATGGAAAACGGGTTTTTACCACGTGGCCCTGGGTGCTAAGGTGCCGATAGTCATGGCTACCCTGGATTTCGGTCGCAAGCAGGTGCTTATTGATGAACCTTACTATCCGACAGGAGACAAAGAAACAGATTTCAAACATTTTCACGAATTTTTCAAGGATGTCAAAGGAAAGAATCCGGAGCTCTTTGACCCCGACTTTCACTTGAATGCCTGAAGTGGCAACCGTCTTTTCAAAAATCAACGAGTAGTGAATTCAAAGTGCTGCAGAATCAGGAAGATTTCTTTTGCAGGAATTTGGAAATGTTGATGGCAATGATCACAGCCAGGTAGAGTTGACCCGCCAACACGAGAATTAGCGCCAGTGATTGCGATTTTTCAGTGATCGGGATGATGTCTCCATAGCCGAGGGTGGTCATCGTGACGTAACTGTAATAAATGAAATTGTATATTCCCAAATCCATACCCGTGGATTGATAATAAGACTCAGGAATGAGAAGTTCCAGTCCCGCCGCCAGGAAACCTCCCAAAAGCCCGATGATCATATACCCCGTGATCGAAATCAGGATCATATTGCTTTTGGTTCCCTCCATGGAAATAGCTTCACGAAGAACCATGAAAAACGCATGAATTATCAAAACAGACAAACCCAGTTGGATCGCCGCATCCATAAGAAAGAAATCAAAAAAGATATTGATGAGAACCAGGACGAAGGTGACAATCGAAACGTATCGTGTGATCGGTTTCTTGCGGATGATCAGAAAACAAGAGATCAGTATGGGTAAAAAGATCAGGTTCATGAACTGGGCAGTTCCAACGAGGGTTGAGCTTAGAAACGGAGGTAGAGTGACCAGGGCAAGAATGGATACCAACAAGATCTGTATCTCGTTTTCGTTCATCCATTTTAGCCAGCGGTACTGTTCAGCGTTTCTCATTTCTTTTAACCTTCAAAAAACAATATTCAGACTTAAACCTGTTTTCAGCCTTTGTAAAAAGGAAGTTTGATGACCTCGGCAGGGATGTCCTTGTTCCGGATGCGAATGAATATCTCGGTTCCAAACTTCGTATGCGTTGAATTTACATAACCCATCCCAATGCCTTTTTTCAAACTTGGGCTCATTGTTCCAGAAGTAACCTTGCCCAGGGAGGTGCCATTCTCATCGACGATCTCGTATCCCTGTCTCGGGATGCCTCTTTCCTTCAACTCAAAGGCGCGCAACCTTCTGGAAACCCCCTCTTCCTTTTGTTTCAGCAGACCGTCGGAGTTGATGAAATCCTTGGTGAATTTTGTAATCCAGCCCAGGCCGGCTTCAATGGGAGAGGTCGTTTCATCGATGTCGTTGCCATAGAGACAATAGCCCATTTCCAGGCGAAGAGTATCCCGGGCTGCCAAACCGATGGGCTTGATTCCAAAGTCAGCCCCGGCTTCGAAGACCCGTTTCCAAATCTGCTCGACCTCATCGTTTTTGCAATAAATCTCGAAACCTCCGCTCCCGGTATAACCGGTAGCCGATATGATCACGTGGTCAATTCCCGCAAAATCAGCCACTTTGAACTTGTAAAACGGGATCTCTGACAGGTCAACCGAAGTCAGGCTCTGCATGGCTTCCACGGCTTTCGGGCCCTGGATGGCCAATAGCGAGTAAAGATCAGAGATGTCCCTGAGCTCGGCTCCCATGGAATTGTGCTCACTGATCCACCTCCAGTCTTTCTCGATGTTTGAGGCGTTCACAACAAGCAGATAGGTCGTTTCCTTTACCCGATAGACGATCAGGTCGTCGACGATTCCGCCGCTCGCATTGGGCATGCAACTGTATTGGGCATCTCCCACAGCCAGTTTGGAGGCGTCATTGGAGGTCACCTTTTGAATCAGCTCCAACGCTTTGTCTCCTTCCACGAGAAATTCGCCCATGTGGGATACGTCAAATACCCCGACTCCTTTTCGCACCGTTTCGTGTTCCACATTAACACCTTCGTATTGAACCGGCATATTGTATCCGGCAAAAGGAACCATTTTGGCACCGAGCTCCTCGTGTATTTTCTTTAATGCAATGTCTTTCATTACGATT
>JAUIKV010000022.1 GCA_030430615.1 Bacteroidia bacterium | reverse complement strand
TTCCGGGTGATTGTGATCAACAATTCAGGAGGAGGTATTTTCAGGATTTTGCCCGGGCCTTCAACCTCCGGGGCATTGGAATATTTTGAAACACCGCACCACTTGAATGCGAGCTACTTGTGTCAGATGCACGGATTTGATTATCAAAGCGCGACAGACCTCGAAAGCTTGGAGTCTGCACTGAAAGGGTTTTTCAATTCGGGAAACAAGCCCCGTTTACTGGAAATTTTCACCCCTTCTGAGGTCAATGACCGGGTTTTGATGGACTATTTCAAATTTTTGGACAAAGCGTAAGCCTTGCCCAAATGGCAGTTGCGATTTTATTCTCCCTGTTCGGGCTCTTCCTCCTCGGGCAATTCTTCCCCGCTGTTGAGGCCTAATCTTTCAGCCCTTTGCTTTTCGAGAACTCTCTCAATATTGGCGTAGTATCCATCCCCGTTCGGATTGTCTGCTCCGATCTTGGCGTAGCCGTTCTTGTAGTGTTTGAGGGCCTTTTTGTATTCGTAACCTGTTTCATAATAGAGTCCAATGTAGAAATCTCCAAGGGGTGTCTCAGGATAGAGTCGCATGATCATCTTTCCAAATTCCTCAAGGTAATCTCCGTTCATCTTGTCGATGATGATGGGTTCGATCTTGTAGATGTCACTTTCCCTGATCTTGACATTGGCGCCGTACAGGTACTCGATCTCGACATATTTGCGTTCCAGGTATTCGATGGCTTCTGCCGGGCTCATATCAGCGATCTCCTCGTCAAATTCCTCCTGTGTAATCGCCGCATAGGTCTCGAAGGTGAAGCCCATGGCGCTGGCTATGGATTGTCCGATGGATGCCGTTTTGTTTGAATTTGACAGGTCATCGTATTTGTAGTTGAAATTGGGATTTTCAGAGAGTTTCAACAAATTATGCACATTTTTAATAGCTGCTGCGCGTTTCTCCGGATTGAAGTCCCCGCCACTCAGATAATAGAAGTAAGGTGTCACAACTGACTGGCTCTGAGCCTCGAGTCGCGACTGCATCTCCGGTGCATAGCTCGGGCTGATGTTCACATAAGCATTGAATACGGGTTCCGGCTCCAGGAAAAAATAGTTCGTGAAATTACCTGTCAGGGTATTTCCAACAATGGTCTTGAAAAGAGAGGTGCGATAATTGTTCTCCAGATAAGTGAGAAGCTCATCTTTGATGAATCCGTAGAACTTTGCACTGTCTTCATTGGGCAACCCTGTGTCAACGCTGAAGTCACAGTCTGAATAGCGCTCATCGTTCTGATTCTGGAAAACACCTACGATGATCTGCTCAGGAGCCTTGTCTCTGGCCGCAAAGAGTTTGGCGTTTGCGACATATACATCGAACAGGAATTCCCCATCCAGCAAAATTGCGATAGGGTAAGAATTGTCGGTTTTCTCCTCGTATGAATCCGGAAGATAGATCTTCAGAATTCTTTCCGAATTGAGATTGAACGAGTTGAATTTCTTGAAAACAATATTGTCCTGGGCCTGAAGGGCCATAGTAAAGAACAATAGCAGTAGCACTATTTTTCTCATGAGATCGCGTGTTAGGTTACCTAAGATGCCTGATAAAAGCGTTTTTTTCCTAAATTCGCTTCTCTCAGTACCTAACCAACGATAAATTGTTGCAAATATTTTAGAACTGCCCTAAAACTTTTCAAATGAAGGAACCCGTATGGAAAACCGCCAAGGAATTTACAGACATCACATATAAAAAATGCAACGGCGTTGCGCGTATCGCCTTCAATCGCCCAGAGGTGCGCAATGCTTTCCGCCCGCTGACCACAAAGGAACTTTATGAGGCGTTTTACGATGCCCAGGAAGACACTTCAATTGGAGTGGTTCTCCTATCAGCTGAGGGGCCCTCTCCAAAGGACGGGGTTTATTCCTTCTGCAGTGGCGGTGACCAAAAAGCAAGGGGTCACCAGGGTTACGTGGGCGATGACGGATATCATCGATTGAATATCCTCGAGGTCCAGCGTTTGATTCGTTTTATGCCAAAGGCCGTTATTGCGGTGGTTCCGGGTTGGGCCGTGGGAGGTGGACACAGTTTACACGTCGTTTGCGATCTGACCCTGGCGAGTAAAGAACACGCCATTTTCAAACAAACCGACGCGGATGTCACAAGCTTCGACGGCGGATATGGCTCTGCCTACCTGGCGAAAATGGTCGGACAGAAAAAAGCCCGGGAAATATTTTTCCTCGGAAGGAACTATTCGGCCCAGGAAGCCTATGAGATGGGAATGGTAAACGCTGTAGTCGATCATGACAAGTTGGAAGCTACGGCCTATGATTGGGCCCAGGAAATTCTCGCCAAATCACCTACTTCGATAAAAATGCTCAAATTTGCCATGAACCTTACCGATGATGGCATGGTGGGGCAACAGGTATTTGCGGGAGAGGCTACCAGACTCGCCTACATGACGGATGAGGCCAAGGAAGGGCGTGACGCTTTTTTAGAAAAGAGAAAGCCGAACTTTGAAAAAAAATGGATACCATAGAGATAATGGTTCCTGCGCGGATCGCTCTAAAATATATAAAACATCAAATGGAAAAGGCTGTGAAAATGATCATGACCGCTCCTGAATAAAGAACAATTAAGGAAACAGATCAACAGATAGATCAGCGAAAAAGAACACAAGAGTTAAAAGAACACGCAAATAAAAAGAAGCCAAAGAAATCATATGAAGATCATTTGCATAGGCAGAAACTACGCCAAACACATCGAGGAGCTGCAGAATGAGAGGCCCAAGGATCCTGTAATTTTCATGAAACCGGATTCCGCCATTTTGCTGAAGAACAATCCTTTCTTCATACCTCCGTTTTCTGAAGACATACATTACGAGGTGGAACTCGTTGTCAGGATCAATAAAATTGGCAAGTTCATCGATGAGAAATTTGCCCATAAATATTACGACGAAATTGGACTGGGAATAGACTTTACCGCACGTGACCTTCAAAGCAAACTAAAGGAAAAAGGACTTCCCTGGGAAAAGGCCAAGGCTTTTGACGGAAGCGCTGTGGTCGGCAATTTCATGGACAAGTCAGAGCTCGACATGAGCCGCATACGATTTCAGCTTTTGAAAAATGGAGAATTGGTCCAGGATGGTGACTCCACGCACATGCTTTGGAGCATTGACCAGATTATTGCCTACGTTTCTCAATTCTTCACTCTAAAAATCGGCGACCTGATATTTACGGGGACACCAGCGGGAGTGGGTAAGGTGGCTGCGAATGATGTGCTGGAGGGTTTCATAGAAGGCAATACAATGTTCCAGGTCAGGGTCAAATAAGCAAATTTTGAAAAGCAAAGAGATAGAGAGAAAGTTTCTTGTGAATGGTGTTGCGTATCGCGAGGAGGCTCACAAAAAGGTGGATCTCATCCAGGGTTTCCTCTCTTCTGTTCCCGAGAGAACCGTTCGGGTAAGAAAAGTTGATGATTTGGGTTGGATCACAGTCAAAGGAATTGGGAATGCCAGCGGAACCACCCGCTTCGAATGGGAAAAGGAAATTTCTGGAACCGAAGCCAGGGATCTGCTCGAATTGTGTGAGCCCGGTAGAATCGAAAAGACACGGTACTACATTAGCAGAGGATCACACACCTTTGAAGTGGATGAATTCCAAGGAAGCAACCTTGGGCTTGTGATTGCAGAGATAGAGCTCAAAGAAGAGAACGAATCTTTTGATCACCCGGTCTGGCTCGGGGAGGAGGTAACGGGCGAAACCAAATACTACAATGCCTCTTTGAGCAAAAAGCCGTTCTCGAAATGGTAATCAATCCAAAATAGTCGCTTCCTCCTTTTTCTTCTCATACAGCTTTTTTCCAGCCTCATAGTATTTGTCCCCTTCGGTCCAGAAAGGGCGCTCCGGATCATTGGCGATCAGGCGGGCTGAGAGCACATAGGACTGGAAAAACTTATACAGGTAATCGTAATCCATGGTATCAGGATTATCGGTGACCTGATGGTAGTATTTGTTTATCTCGTCGTCGAATGCATTGAAACCCATGCTGTAGGTTGGTGCAGGAACCCCTTTTTTGGCGAAATTCACATTGTCAGATCGGTCGAACAGGTTTTGCTCCGGTGCCGGATCGTCGATAGCCGTCAAGCCAAATTCAGCCGCCGCCTCTATGAAGTGCTTGCCTGCGGTGGTTCTGTTAAGTCCTAAAATCGTCGTTTTGCTTGTGTCGTTGTAGCCTCCGTTATCGCTGTTGAAGCAATAGACCACGCGATCAAGGGCGATTGTAGGGTTTTCAACAAAGTATTTGCTGCCCAGGAGCCCTTTCTCCTCCCCGGTGAAGAAAATGAACAGAGATGAGCGCTTGGTCGGATATTTGGCGATATTTTCGGCCGCGTTCAAAACGGTGACGGTGCCAACTGCATTATCTCTTGCACCATTGTAGATCGAATCCATTTCAGCATTGGGCTTACCAACTCCTACATGGTCGTAATGAGCCGAATATACGATGAACTCGTCTTTTAATTCAGGGTCTGTGCCTTCCAGGTAGCCGAGTACATTTCTGCCTCCCATTTTCTCCTTCGAAATACCATTGATATCGAGTTTGACCGGATTTTTCGCACCCATCTGCAGCTCAGGCATTTCAGCATCGGATTTGGACATGCCCCAAAGGTGAACAAATTGAGGTTCTTCGCTTTTTGAACGTATAGTGACCCGAGACTCATTGAAATGATGAGCCAAAGAGGCTTTTTCGGGATCTGAAAGGGTAACTATTTCAACAAGCGCAACAGCACCTGCGGCTTGTGCCAAGTCCCTTTTTTTCATGCCTGCCCGGTAACTCTGCATCATCTGGGTTGCTCCCTCGCTACCTGCATAAGTCAAAACCAGTTTTCCTTTGACATCATGCGACTTGAAGTCTTCTTCGCCGCCATATCCAAGGAAAACTGCATCTCCATCGAAGTTCATCTCACTGATCTTCAAATTGATGAATTCTGAAATATTCAAATTCTTCATGGTAAGTTCAATGGATTCCGGTGGGTTCACCTTTTCAAAATCCACTTGCTGATAATAGCTGCCTTCGTCACCTGCTGGTTTGACGCCATATCTTCTAAGGTTATTGGCGAGGTAGCTCGCTGCGATGTCGATTTCGGGTGATCCGGTGGCCCGCCCTTTGAGCTCGTCGGAGGCCAAAAAGAAAATGTGCGCTTCAATGTCGGTCTTTGAAATGGTGGATCGTACTTTTTCTGCGTCGGTTTGCGCCTGGATAAAAAATGACCCGGCGAACAGAAGGATAACTAGGGTGGAAATTCTCATTATTGATTTTTTTAGGAGGCTAAATATAGCAAAAACATGCGACCCCTTCACCTGGAGTGGATTTGAACCGGCATTTCGGTATAAGTCTGGTCAATCGTGAGCAGACTTGAGTATCTTTGTCAGAATCCTGAACAATTCTAAATGAAGGCAGAAATCATAACGATCGGGGATGAGATCCTGATAGGGCAGATAACAGACACGAATTCCAAATGGATGGCAGAACGTCTCAATGAAATTGGAATCGAGGTCCACCAGATCACCTCGGTTCACGATGACAAAACTCACATATTGAAAGCCTTGCAGGAAGCCGAGAAGGAATCGGATTTGATTTTGATCACCGGTGGTCTCGGTCCGACGAAAGATGACATCACGAAAAATACCCTCTGCGAATACTTTGACGACGAGCTCGTCGTACACCCTGATATCGTGGAACACATCAAGCAACTTTTTGCAAAGATCAAATACAGGTTCACAGACAAGGACATTGACCAGGCTATGCTGCCATCCAAAGCCAAAGTGCTCAAGAATTTTTATGGGACGGCTTCAGGGATGTGGTTTGAGAATGGAGACAAGATCATTGTTTCCATGCCGGGCGTGCCAAATGAGATGAAGGGCCTGATGCTCGACTATGTTGTTCCAGAAGTTCGAGATCGCTTTCACTTGCCATATATTATCCATCACACAGTGCATACCTATGGTCTGGGTGAGAGCAGGGTGGCGCAACGACTCGAAACCTGGGAGGATGAATTGCCTTCTTTTATCAAGCTCGCTTATCTGCCTTCTTATGGCAAAGTGAGACTCCGACTAAGCGCCCGGGGAGATGACAAAAAGGTACTTGAAAATGGACTGACTGCAGAATTAGAAAAACTCAAAGAGCTGATTCCAGACATTCTTGTTGGATTCGACAAGGAGGAGATTCTAGAGGTTGTTTTGAACAGGTTGTTCACTCAGAACAAAGTCACGCTTAGTCTGGCAGAAAGTTGCACCGGGGGATCGATCGCTTCGCGGATAACTTCCATACCCGGAGCATCCGCATTTTTGAAAGGAGGTCTTGTTGCCTATTCGGAGGAAGTGAAAAGGGAGGTTCTGGGTGTTTCTCATGAAGCCATTCGCGATCATTCCGTGGTCAGCAAAGAAGTAGCCACGGAAATGGCGATGAAGTGCAAAGAGAAATTCAATACCGACTTTGCGATAGCGACCACAGGAAATGCAGGTCCGACCACGGATAAAACAGACAAAACGGTAGGAGTGGTCTTTATCGCCATTGCGGGTCCCGGAGGATGCACAGTAGAGGAATTCTTTTTCGGAAAACCCAGAGAAAAGGTCATTGAAAGAGCATCCGTGAAGGCCCTTGAGATGGTGCGCCGGGAATTTTTAAAAAACCAGGAAAATAGTTTGTTTGATTAGCAAAGAATGTTTATTTTTGCACCTCGTTTTGAAATAACAATTAAAACAATCAGGAAATGTCAAGAGTTTGTGAGTTAACGGGTAAGAGGGCCATGGTTGGTAATAACGTGTCTCACGCTTTGAATAGAACGAAAAGGAAATTCAAGGTGAACCTGGTGAAAAAACGTTTTTATTTGCCAGCAGAAGACAAGTGGATCACTCTTAAGGTTTCTACAAGAGCCTTGAAGAACATCAACAAGAAAGGTGTTGAGGCCGTGATCGAGGAGGCGAGAGCAAACGGTTATCTAAAAAAGTAAGGACAGATGGCAAAGAGTAAAGGAAATAGAATTCAGGTGATTTTGGAGTGCACGGAGCACAAAGCAACCGGGCAACCTGGTACATCTCGTTATATTACAACGAAGAACAAAAAGAATACTCCTGACAGGTTGGAAGTAAAGAAATACAATCCGATCCTGAAGAAAATGACAGTTCACAAGGAAATAAAATAATTTAGAGTCATGGCAAAGAAAGCGGTAGCATCATTACAAACAGGATCGAAGAGGTTGACCAAAGCTATTAAAATGGTGAAGTCTGAAAAGACTGGAGCCTACACTTTTGTCGAAGGCATCATGGATCCGACAAGGGTCAATGACTGGTTGAGCAAGAAATAAGAACTTGATCTTATCGATATAATGAAAGCTGCTTTCTATCCGGAGAGTGGCTTTTTCATTTTCATTAAATTTGTGCTGCTAAAAACCAATCAATCCTACCTTAACAATGAGTTTGTTCAAAAAAATATTTTCAAAGGAGAAAAAGGAAACGCTTGACAAAGGACTCGAGAAGTCAAACACTTCTTTCTTTAATAAGCTTTCCAAGGCTGTTGCGGGTAAATCCAGGGTCGATGATGAGGTTCTTGACAATCTGGAAGAGGTTCTTGTGTCCTCCGATGTGGGCGTGGAGACCACTTTGAAGGTAATTGACAGGATTGAAGAACGGGTGGCCCGAGACAAATACTTCGGCACGGAGGAGCTCAACAGAATCCTTCGTGAAGAAATAGCATCTCTCCTGGCAGAAACCAATGCAGGGGACGAAACTGATTTTGTAATACCTGACGTAAGGAAACCCTATGTCATCATGATCGTCGGGGTGAATGGGGTAGGTAAGACTACTACCATTGGCAAGCTTGCGGCCCAGTTCAAAAAACAGGGTTTGAAGGTGGTACTTGGCGCTGCGGATACTTTCAGGGCAGCAGCTATTGACCAGTTGCAGGTTTGGGCGGATCGCGTGGATGTGCCAATGGTGCGACAGGACATGGGAAGCGACCCGGCTTCTGTTGCCTTTGACACTTTGCAGTCAGCGGTCAACCAGAACGCAGATGTCGTGATCATTGACACGGCTGGCAGATTGCACAACAAGGTAAACCTGATGAATGAATTGAGTAAGATCAAGCGGGTCATGGAGAAGGTGGTCGAAAACAAACCTGATGAGGTGCTACTCGTCCTGGACGGATCCACGGGTCAGAATGCTTTTGAGCAGGCGAAACAATTTACCAAGGCCACAGAAGTTACATCATTAGCCATCACCAAGTTGGATGGCACGGCCAAAGGAGGAGTGGTTATAGGTATTTCCGACCAGTTCCAGATTCCGGTCAAGTATATAGGAGTCGGGGAGGGGGTTGATGATCTCCAGGTCTTCAATAAAATGGAATTTGTGGATTCCTTTTTCAAGGGACACTGATATGCGCACAAAATCTTCCAAAAAAAACAAGATCAACGTCGTAACCCTGGGTTGCTCCAAGAACCTTTATGACAGTGAGGTTCTGATGGGTCAGCTTAAGGCCAGCAACAAAGAGGTCGTTCACGAGGATGAAGAGGATGACGGAAATATCGTCGTGATCAATACCTGCGGGTTCATTGGCAAGGCCAAAGAAGAGTCGGTGGATACGATTTTGCATTACGTGAACCGGAAAGAAGCAGGGGAAATTGACAAGGTTTTTGTGACCGGTTGTCTCAGCGAAAGATACAAACCTGACCTGGAAAAGGAAATCACCGAGGTAGACCAGTATTTTGGAACTCATGATCTGCCTCAATTGCTCAAAGCCCTAGAAGCGGATTACAAACACGAGCTTGTAGGAGAGCGATTGACGACCACTCCCAAACACTATGCCTATCTGAAGATTTCGGAAGGTTGTGACCGACCGTGTTCCTTTTGCGCCATACCCCTGATGAGGGGCGGGCATGTTTCAAAACCTATTGAGGATCTAACCCGAGAAGCAGAGAAATTAGCAGCTGAAGGGGTTCGTGAGCTTATCCTTATCGCCCAGGATCTGACTTACTACGGACTTGACATTTACAAGCGTCGGGCCCTTGCGGATCTTTTGAAGGCGTTGGCAAAAGTCGAGGGCATTCAATGGATTAGACTTCATTATGCCTACCCTACAGGCTTTCCATTGGATGTGCTTGAGGTGATGAAAGAGGAGCCCAAAGTTTGCAACTATATCGACATTCCCCTGCAGCACGTCAATTCTGAGCTCCTGAAATCAATGAGACGGGGAACGGATTCAGAGAAGACCATCCGTCTGATGAAGAAATTCAGGGAGGAGGTTCCGGGGATGGCAATTCGAACAACCTTGATTGTTGGGTATCCGGGCGAAACCCGGGAGCAGTTCGAGGAACTCAAGGAATTTGTCAGACATACCCGATTTGATCGCATGGGATGTTTTGCCTATTCGCACGAGGAGAACACGCATGCTTACAACCTGGTGGATGATGTGCCAGAAGGTGAAAAGGAAAGAAGGGTGGCAGAGCTCATGCAGCTCCAGGAGCAGATCTCTTTTGAGATGAACCAGGAAAAAGTAGGCAAGGTTTTCAACTGCATCTTTGATCGAAAGGAAGGAAAATTCTTTATTGGCAGGACCGAGTTTGACAGCCCGGATGTGGATAACAATGTCATTGTCGATGGCAGCAAGCACTATGTTCAGATCGGTCATTTTGTTCAGATACGCATCACCGAAGCCACCGATTTTGATCTCTACGGAGAGCCTGTTTGAAGAATGACCCTTTATTCTTGCCAGTTCGTGTAATTTTTCGAGTTGTTCCCGACTGACATTGGGAAGAAATCAGGGACTGAAACCCCGGATGCTTGAAAAGAAAACTGTATTTTTACGAAAAAGAATTTAGCATTGGCAACGTTCCCGACTTCGATCACTTTTCAGGATACAGGCTATTTTTCAGATATGATGTGCGACTACCTGGAAAGGAGTCCGAAAATTTCAGCTTTTTACAATAATTTCCCTGATTTTGATGGCTTTGGAAAGCAATTAAAGGAGAAGGAGCAGCATTATCCTCCAGCTTTCAGAGGTGTGCTTCACAATGCCTTGAAAAAGCAATACGAGGGATTTTCGATAAGTGACAGAACCCAGGAAAACATTGATCTCCTAAAAGACAGCCATACATTTACGGTTACCACAGGGCACCAGTTGAATCTGTTTACAGGTCCTCTCTATTTTCTCTATAAGATCGCGTCTGTGATCAATATGGCGAAGGAACTCAAAAACCAGTTTCACGGGCGCGAGTTCGTTCCGGTTTACTGGATGGCGAGTGAGGATCATGACTTTGATGAGATTGGCTTTTTCAACTTCAAGGGATCCAAGCTCAGTTGGAAGAGAGAAGCCGCCGGCGCGGTGGGCCGACTGTCGACAGATGGGTTGGAGAAAGTGATGCACGAGTTCGATGGGTTGTTGGGCCCAGGCAAAAATGCGAAGCAGCTGCTTAAACTCTTCAGGGAGTCGTACCTGGAACACAAGAGTCTGGCTGGAGCCACCCGGTATTTGGCGAATGAGCTCTTCGGAATGGAGGGGCTTGTTATCGTCGACGGTGATGATCGAGAGCTCAAGGGCCTCTTTGCCTCCAAAGTAAAGGAGGAGCTGTTGAACCAGAGCTGTGTGTCAGAAGTTTCTGCAACGAATGAAGAACTTGGCGGTAAATACCATATCCAGGTCAATCCCCGTGACATCAATCTTTTTTATCTGACCGATGAGCTCAGGGAGCGCATTGTTTTTGATGGAGAGGTTTACCGGGTGAATGAGTCCGATCTGGTGTTCTCGAAAGATTCGATTTTAGAGGAACTCGAGAATCATCCGGAAAGGTTTAGTCCGAATGCCCTCATGCGACCTTTGTACCAGGAAGTAATCCTGCCCAATCTCTCCTATACGGGAGGAGGCGGAGAGCTGGCCTACTGGATGCAATTGAAATCGTATTTTGAAAAAGTGGACGTTCCTTTCCCGATACTTCATCTGAGAAATTCCGCTCTTCTGGTAAGTGAAAAAGAACTCGGAAAAATGGAGAGGCTGGACATTAAGATTCAAGAGCTATTCGAGGATCAAAATGTGCTGGTATCAAAAAAGGTGAAGGAAATATCCGATTTGAATATCGATTTTTCGCCTGAAAGAAAGCGATTGGAGGAGATGTTCGAATCGATGAAGGTCATCGCAGAACAAACTGATAAATCCTTCATTGGCGCTGTGCTCGCCCAGGAAAAGAAACAACTCAACGGGTTGAACAAACTCGAAAAAAGACTGCTCAAAGCACAGAAAAGAAAATTCACGGATCGGGTCGATCGCATAAAAGCTATTCAGGATCAACTGTTTCCCAAAAGCAGCCTCCAGGAACGCCAGGCCAATTTTTCAGAATTCTATGAGGAGCTGGGAGATAGCCTGATAAGTTTGATTCTGGAACGCCTGGATCCATTCAAAATGGAGTTCGATCTCATAAAAGTCTAGTTCATAAGAGGTCGCAGAGCTGGAGCGCTCTGTAATAGGCGTCTGAGCGATACTCTGAATTGTATTTCACAATCTCGTGCGGCGGAATCCACAGCAATTCATCGAATTCGTCATCCTGGGGAACAGTCATCGCCTCTGGGAAATGATTGATCTTCACCACGTGAAGTTCCTGACCGATGAATATGGGATGTGAGTCTTTAGGAAAGGGATAACGCACCTTTTCGTCACAGACCTGGATGATTTGCTCGGATTTTAAAACATATCCGAGTTCCTCCAATAACTCCCTTTTAATACCTTCCAGTATGTCCTCGTCTTCCTCGAGACCGCCTTGAGGGAATTTATAGCTCTTGTCCCGCGGTGAATATCCAATGAGGACTTTCGTCTCCTGGTTCACAATGACTGCCATTGCCGCCTGCCTGTATATTTTTGCCATAGGTAAGACCCAATTTAGGATGGGCACTCATTCAATGGATTTCAACATCGAAGAATGTCGCCACGAATTCTGTATCCGAAAGTATCAAAAAAAAATGACCGGTAAAAAAACCGGCCATTTCAAAATATGTACTTTTTCTTTTTATATCACAAACAAGAACGAGAAGAGGGAGGCGAATTTGCCAAATTTCAACAAATCGGCAACAAACAGTTTTCTGCTGCTGGCCATTTTGACCTCTACGCTCGATGTTTTTTCGGCAATCAATTCGGAAACCTCAGCGATCAACTGGTAACAGGCGTTGATCAGCATCTCCTCACGTGGCAGGTATTCATTCTGCGGATAAAGAATCATCAAAAAATCATCATTTGCATCCGGTGAAGTAAAGCTACCCTCCAAAGAATCAGCATCGAAATTCAATTGAAACTCCCTGTAGATTTCTCTAAAAACAGAAACCTTGCTCTTGTCGATAATGCTGAAAGCCGATGAATCGAGCAATGCGTCAATCTTTTGATCGAAGGTCAGGCCTTTCTTGCCGTTTCCCAGAAATTCAGAGCTGATCGGATCAGATATTTCGAGTTTGCTGGACAGGTAGTCATTGATCGCACTCTCTATAAACAGTGCTGATACCAGGAACTCATTTTTCACTTTTACCTCAGTTGTCTCCATAAACTTCATCCTCTGTCGAAACCTAAGCGGTCCAACAATTATACTTAATAACGTAATTTGAGGGGAGTTATTATGGGGAAATGCTCAAAGATACTGCCAAAGCATATGAACATATCTTAAAACAAAGTTAAAACTTTCCAGGTTCCGTGCAACTATTTTGCTCAAAAATACTTGAAACTCAGGATGGAAATCATGGTATACCGTGAAGAAAGCCATAAAAAAATCCCCCCTGCAAACCAGGAGGGACTATATATTTCGAGATCGATAAAACTCTTATTTCTTGAATTTGGCGTATTTCGACTTGAACTTGTCGATACGACCAGCTGAGTCGACCAATTTCAGTTTTCCTGTATAATAAGGGTGAGAAGTTCTTGAGATCTCCAGTTTGATCAAAGGATACTCAACGCCTTCTACATCAATCGTCTCCTTGGATTTGGCTGTAGACTTGGTAAGAAAAACATCTCCGTTTGACATGTCTTTGAAAGCTACCATTCTGTAATTATCCGGATGTATACCTTTTCTCATCACTAACTCGTTTAAATTTTATACTTTCGCTTCTCTAACAAAAGATTCAGCACCCGCCGAATTTGAGAGTGCAAATTTAATGATTATTTTTAATTCTCAAACAATAATTCGTTTATTTTAAGAAAAAAGAGCTATGTACAGATATGCCTACCTCGCCCTTTCGGCGCTGCTGGTTTTGTCGGCTTCCTGCAGCGACAAGTACAAGTTGCAACTGGATACACCCAAGACCATCCAAATTGACGAGCCTCTCAGCATAGCCGTCAAGGAAAAGAATGGGAATCCTATAGATTCGGTGCAGTATTTTATAAATGGTCAACCGGTCTCTTCTAACGCGGATCTGAACATAAGCGACTACCGATTAGGGAAACAAGCGGTTTCCGCCACGATTTATTTTGATGGGGAGAAAAAAGAGTTGAACAATACCGTCTATTTTTTGGCAGCTGAGGCCCCAAAAGTTTACAGTTATGAGGTTGTAAATACATTCCCACATGATGACAAGGCCTTTACCCAGGGCTTCGTATTTCACGATGGCTATTTTTATGAAAGCACAGGGCAATATGGGAAATCGACATTGAGAAAAACTGAGATTGAGACAGGAAAGGTGATACGTAAAGTGGATTTGGACAAGAAGTATTTTGGAGAAGGCATGACCATATTCAATGGAAAGATATATCAATTGACCTGGAAGAAAAAGGTTGGTTTCATCTACGACCTGGATACCTTTGAGTTGGAGAGAACCTTTGATTACGGCAAAAGCAAAGAAGGATGGGGGCTGACCCACAACAAGGAGCACCTGATCAAGACAGACGGAACAGAGAGAATCTGGTTTCTGGATCCCGAAACGCTTGTGGAGAAAAGGTATATTGAGACCTACACAAACAAAAGAAAGGCTGAGAAGCTCAATGAGCTTGAATTCGTGAAAGGAAAAATCTATGCCAATATTTGGCAACAGAACTCAATTCTCATCGTTAATCCCCAAAATGGAAC
Source organism: Bacteroidia bacterium (assembly GCA_030430615.1). GTDB lineage: Bacteria > Bacteroidota > Bacteroidia > Flavobacteriales > Flavobacteriaceae > Lutimonas. The sequence goes on along the minus strand of JAUIKV010000022.1, from coordinate 3,329 downwards.
CATAGAGGGCATCGTCAATCTCAAAGGTCTCCAGACCAAAGCCGGTCAGGAGGGAGAAGACAATGTGCTCAACGGAATAGCTTATGATGAGAGCACTGACCGTCTTTTTGTTACCGGGAAAAACTGGAACAAGGTATTTGAAATCAAACTGAAGGAAAAATAGATCCATGTTTAGAGTCACTGTCTTGCTGCTATTCATCTGCTCATTGCTCACTGTGGCATGCGAGGATGAGATACTCGAGACCAGGCCCAGCAATGGTCAGCTTGAATTTTCCAAAGACACCTTGTTTCTCGATACGGTTTTCACCAACACCAGCTCCAGCACCAGGACTTTCAAGGTTTACAATCGCAGCAGTGAAAACATCAACTTGCCGACCATTGCATTGGCTAATGGGGAGTCGTCCTTTTATCGCTTGAACGTCAATGGAGTACCGGGAAAATCATTTGAAAACGTTCCCATTCTGGCAAGAGATAGCATATTCATATTTGTCGAGGCCACAATTGATTTCAATGCTGTAACTGATCCACTATACATCGATCAGATCGTGTTTGATCAGGGTCCTAACCGGCAAGAAGTGGAATTGGTGACCCTGGTTCAGGACGCCTATTTTCTCTATCCTGGGCGGGATGCCAATGGGATCAAGGAAACCATTGTGATCGGAGAGGATCAGGACGGAGAGGAAATTGAAGTAGAGGGCTTTTACCTGGAAGGAAGCCCTGTCTGGACCGATGAAAAACCCTATGTCATTTATGGATTCGCAGGAGTCAGCTCCGGAAACACCCTGACCATAGGAAAAGGTGCCCGCATCTATTTTCACTCTAATTCTGGTCTGGTGGTGGAGCAGGGAGCACGCCTCAAAGTGGAAGGCACCAGAGAGGCCAAAGTGATTTTTCAGGGAGATCGGCTGGAACCGTTCTTTGATGACATTCCGGGTCAGTGGAGTGGCATCTTGCTCCGTGAAGGCAGTCGCGATCATTCGGTAAGTCATGCAATTGTGAAAAACAGCACTGTCGGATTGCTCGTCGATGCTGCTGAAAGCACCACCGGGAGATCTGCACTGCGAATCAGCGACACGGAAATCTACAATACCTCCAGTTTTGGCTTGTTCGCAAGGCAAACCGAAATCTTGGGTTCGAATCTTGTCATAGGCAATAACGGATCTGCATCCCTGGTCTGTTCGGAAGGAGGATCCTACCGCTTTGTCCATTCCACTTTCGCAAACTTCTGGTCGGGTGGCGTGCGGGTTTTGCCTGCTGTATTCGTGAGCAACGTGACTGACCCTCAGCAGGGACAACAAGAGATGGAATCGGCTTTGCAAGCTGATTTTGAGAATTGCATCATCGATGGGAATCAGGGCATTGAATTCCTGTTGGAGCAAGAGCCGGGATCTCAGTTTGAATTCAGCTTTGCGGACAGCCTGTTGCGTTTTGAAGATCCGGGTGGTTTTTTTCAGGATGACCCGCTCTATGATTTCACCAATGACAATCAGTACCGCAATAACATTTATAACGGGATCCCGGATTTCATTGACGTTGATTTGAATGACTTTCGAATTGGTGAGGAATCACAGGCCCGAGGGATCGGAAACATCCTTGTAGCCAGAGAGGTGCCTTTTGACCTTCTCGGTATTGACCGAAGAGACTCGCCGGATGCGGGGGCCTATCAGCATATCGTTCTCGAGGAGTAGGGTTATTTCTGCCGAAGTGATCACACAGGTCAATAAAAGGGCCAGGGTGCTAAAATTTTCATATTTTTGAGGCTTTAGATTGGTTATATTTAAAGACTTTCTTCAGATATTGACAGGGTGACAAAGACAATTGCAATTACAGGATGCAGCCGGGGAATCGGAAAAGAAACAGTGAGATTTTTGCTCGAGCAAGGACATGAGGTAATCGCACTGTCCCGGGACTGCCGCACATTACATCAGTTGCAGGAAGAATTTTCGATGTTGAACACTCTGGACGTGAATATTTCGACCCAGTCAGGACGGGATCATGTAGTTGATTTCCTGGGGGGCAATAAAAAGACACTGGACGGAATCGTTCACAATGCGGGGCTCCTTCTCAATAAGCCGTTTGCAGAAACGACCATCGAGGATATGATCTCGGTCTATACGGTCAATGTGTTTTCTGTTTCCGAACTGACCCGGAACCTCCTCCCTTTTTTCAAACCAGGTGCACACGTTGTAGCCATAAGTAGCATGGGAGGTATACAGGGAAGCATGAAATTTCCAGGTCTTGCGGCATACAGTTCTTCCAAAGGGGCATTGATCACTTTGATGGAACTCCTGGCGGAAGAATTCAAAGACAAGGATCTTGCGTTCAATACCCTGGCGCTTGGAGCCGTTCAGACAGAAATGCTCAACGAAGCCTTTCCTGGCTATCAGGCCTCTGTTACAGCCGAAACGATGGGCGCTTATGTGGGGCAGTTTGTCGTCAGTGGCCATGATTTGTACAACGGCAAGGTGCTGCAGGTATCAAACTCAACTCCCTGATCATTCGTGTGAAAAAGAAAAGAGACATTTTGTCAAAGTACGTGCCGGAAGCTGCTCTGGAGCAGGCCCTGGTCCTTCTTGAAAGGCATCCCTGCCATCTGAAGATTACGAGACGCCGGGCAACCAAACACGGAGACTTCAGACGTTACAGAGACGGCAGGGTGCAAATCTCGATCAACAATGATCCCAACCGATACAGGTTCCTGATCACTCTCGTTCACGAGTATGCACACCTTGTGACCTATGAGGAAGGCAAACGTGTAAAGCCCCATGGCCGGGAGTGGCAGATGAATTTTCAGCGTCTCATGCTTCCTTTCTTGAGGCCGGATATTTTTCCCCAGGAGATATTGCGCAGTTTATCGGCCTATCTCAAAAGTCCCCGGGCAAGTACCGACGGGGATATCGATTTGTCCCTCGCTCTGAGGCAATGTGATCCTGAAAAAACGGGTTCCATGGTTTTTGAATTGCCCGAGCAGAGCCTTTTTCAATACCGCAACAGGACCTTTGTCAAAGGAGAGAAACGTCGAACTCGATATGAGTGCATTGAAGTGGCAACACACAAAAAGTACATTTTCCACCCTCATGCCGAGGTGGATCCCATAATGAATCAAAATTCCAAAGATGAGTAAGAATAAGAAGTACTATGCCGTGATCATGGCAGGAGGCGTCGGGTCCAGGTTCTGGCCGGTCAGCACTCCTGACAACCCCAAGCAATTCCACGACATGCTGGGTACCGGCAAGTCGTTGATCCGTCAGACGTTTGACCGATTGTCACGCCTTATCCCTGAAGAGAATATTCTGGTGGCAACCAACGCCCGTTACAAGGATTTGGTC
>JAUIKV010000021.1 GCA_030430615.1 Bacteroidia bacterium | reverse complement strand
GGAATTGAACAAACTCCATGTCCCGGATCCGGGCCTTGGCTCGATAGGCCATGGCAATTCCATCCCCCGTGGCAACCAATGGATTGGTCGTTGCCGCATAAACCTGACCGATGCCTCCTGTGGCCAGCACTACTGAAGTCGCCAAATAGGTATCAATCTTCTCCGTTTTCTGGTTGAGGATATAGGCCCCGAAACAAGAAGTTGTCTTTTGACGCTCTTCTTCAGGCAGGTGATGATCGGTGATCAGATCAATGGCAAAATGATACGGAAGGACCTGGATATTGGGCAGCATATCAACCTGCTCCAATAGAGTTTTTTCTACTTCAAATCCGGTTATGTCTTTATAGTGCAGTATACGATGGGCCGAGTGCCCCCCTTCCTTTCCAAGATCGATTTCTCCTTCAGTTGTCTGATCGAAATCAGCTCCCCAGCTCATCAGCTGCTTCATACAATCGGGGGCCTTTTCAACCACCATGCGAACCACCTCCCTGTCACTAAGATGATCTCCGGCAATCATGGTATCCTCAATATGATCCTCGAAAGAGTCAAGCTGATCCCAAACGGCAGCAATTCCACCCTGGGCGTATTTCGTGTTGGATTCGCTCTTTTCAGCCTTCGTGGCAACAATGACCTTTCTGTTTGGCAAGGCCCTTGCAGTCTTTATGGCCACGGTGAGACCGGCCACTCCTGAACCCAGGATAAGTATGTCTGATCGAAAAACGGCCATCTACCTCGAAGAAATTTCCAGCATGCGCTCGATGGGGATCAATGCCTTTCTCTGGATGTCCTCAGGAACATGGATCTCCGGGAGCTCATACTTCATACAGAGATAGAGCTTTTTCATCGTATTCATTTTCATGTAAGGACATTCACTGCAGGCGCAAGTGTTGTCTTCATGAGCCGGCGCAGGATAAAGTGATTTTTCAGGGACTTCCTTCTGCATTTCGTGCAGAATTCCCGCTTCGGTGGCCACAATGAACTCTTGGGCCGGATTGGTTTTAACATAGTTGATCAATCCCGAAGTCGAACCGATATACTCTGCAGTTTTCAGAATATGCTCCTCGTATTCCGGATGCGCAATGATTCGTGCCTTGGGATGCTCTTTGTGCGTGTCGATCAGCTTGTCGATGGAGAAGGCCTCATGCACTATGCAGGCTCCTTCCCAAAGGAGCATGTTTCGTCCAGTCACTTTGTTGATATAGGCCCCGAGATTCTTGTCGGGAGCAAAAATGATAGGCTGGTCCTCTGGTATCGAATCAATAATTTTCGCTGCATTTGAAGACGTGCAGCAAATGTCACTGATGGCCTTCACCTCAGCGGAAGTATTCACATAGGTCACTACCAAATGATCCGGATGTTTTTCCTTGAACGCCTGGAGATCTTCCGCTTCACAAGCCTCTGCTAGAGAACAACCGGCATTCAGATCAGGAAGAACCACTTTTTTAGAGGGGTTGAGAATCTTGGCTGTCTCTGCCATAAAATGCACGCCTGCAAAAACAATCAGATCCGCATCAACCTCTTTGGCCTTGTAAGACAGCTGCAAACTGTCTCCGACAAAGTCAGCAATGTCCTGTATCGCGGGCTCCTGGTAATAATGAGCCAGAATAACCGCATTCTTCTCTTTCTTCAACTTGAGAATTTCGGCAGCATAGTCTATTCCTTCAGGGGTTTCCACCTTGAGAAATCCAACATTGTCCAGTTCCTTTTTGGCTGTTTCCAAATTCATTCTTTTACGCCTTTTCAGTCCAACACAAAAATACGATTTTTACCCGAATACATCGGACTTCAAAAAGTCGGAGGCTCATCAGAGTTTGATTCAATTCACCCGAAAAACCCAACTTCTTGCTCATCTGTTAAATTTTCCATATATTCGATTCATTTCTAACAAATTATAACCATACCATGAACTCCCTGCCCAACCTTGTCGCCATAGTGGCTAGTTTTCTGATCCTCTTTTTTCTCAATTACTTCTTCTACGGAGTGGTTGCTGCCGAATTTTTTGAAAATCATGCTGGATCAGCTACAGGGGTTCAGAAAGAAGAAGTCGACATGATCTTCATTTTTCTCGGGACAGTTGTTCAGGCTGTTGCACTTACTTTGATCTACGCCAAATGGGCTGCTGGGAAGCACGATCCGTCCAGCGGAGCTCGTTTCGGAGCGCTGGCGGGGTTATTTGCGGGATTTGGCATGACCCTGATCATGTACGGAACTTCCAATCTGTTTGACCTGACTGCGCTTCTTGTAGACGGAATCTGGTACATTTTTCTGTATGGAATCTGCGGGGCTGTAATAGCCCTATCGATGAAAAAAGTAAACGCAAAATCAGCATGAAACAAAACCAGGAACAGCACTGACCATTTATGAATTCCCCCTTTAAAATATTGATTGTAGAAGACGAAATGATCATTGGAGCGAACATTTCGCTGCAATTGTCGAAACTGGGCTACGAGGTTACCGGTATCATTTCTAAGGGAGAGGATGCCCTGAATCATGTCCTGCAGAACCACCCGGACATGATCATCATGGACATACAGCTCAAGGGAAAGATGGATGGAGTGGATACGGCCTTGGCCATTCAAAGAGAGTCTCCACTTCCTATTATTTACCTCACGGCAAATTCGGATGACGAGCATTTTAAAAGGGCAAAAGACACCAATCCAAGTGCTTTTATCTCGAAGCCCTTTAAAAAACTCGATTTACAACACGCCATCGAACTAACAATTGATCGCATCCTCAAGAATGGAGGCAAAAAGACAGCAGATGTTTTATGTGAGTCACCATATATTCAGAGTGAAAGCATCTTTGTCAGAAAGAATGAGAGAATGATCAAAATTTTGATCGACGACATCTATTATTTTGAAGCTGACAGAAATTATTGCAAGGTCCATGCGAAAAACAGAGAGTGTCTCCTTGTCATGACGCTGAAGGAAATCGATGAGAAACTTCCTAAAGAAAACTTTCTCCGAATACACCGCTCCTACATCGTGAATCTTTCACACGTGGATGAAGTTGCGGGAAGTCACGTCGTAATCCACAAAAAGGCGATCCCAATGAGCAAAAACCTGAGGAATGAGCTCCTCAACCGGTTGCAAACCTTCTAAGCAAAATTGAATTCGATCTGAACCGAGGTTCCCTTGTCACTTTTCCGATCCATTTTGGCGTCAAGCTGCTGAACAAGAAGACGTATGAGCTTGGTCCCGAATCCACTTTGCTTTTCCTTGTTCTTCACAATCTTATGAATTCCGATACCGTTGTCAGCTACTTCAAGTCGAATCGTTCGGTCGTCGGTCTTGCGAAAATACAGCTCTATTCGACCCTTGCTGTCTTTCGGAAATGCATGTTTCAAGGAGTTGGTTATCAATTCATTAACGATTAAACCTAAAGGAATGGCAGTATCGACATCCAGTTCGATCTCCTCCATATTAAAGCCGAATTCGACCCGGTTCTTCAATCCAAAAGAATCCAGAATATGATCACTCAACTCGAGGAAGTAGTCCTTCATCTCAATGGCAGAAAGGTTTTTACCCTGATACAGTTTCTGGTGGATCATACTCATCGAGTATACCCGGTTCTGACTCTCGTGAATCGCTTCGACGACTTTTGGGTCCTGCATCTCTGCAGATTGCAGATCCAACAGACTGGATACAATTCCCAGGTTATTCTTTACCCTGTGATGAATCTCTTTTAGAAGAAATTCTTTTTCCTGGTTCTGCTCAAGGAGCAATGCATTCTTCTTTTTGTTGTTGTTGTAGGTGATGAAAAGCACGACCAGCAGCAAAGTGAGCAATGCTGTAACCACAGTGATCATGCTCTGACTCGACTTCTGCTTTTTCAGACGTTGCTCCTGATCGAGTATCGTATTGTCTCTTTTGACTACTTCAAATTGGGTTTGAACAGAGTATATTTTTTCTTCGGTCTCTTCCGTAAACAGCTCATCCTTCAGACGATCGTATTCCGAAAAGGCCTCCAGAGCTTCCTTGTAACTGTGCGTGCCGGCATATGCACGAGCGAGGCCCTCATAGAGTTGACTTAAAAAGAACTTGTCTCCAAACTCTGGGGTGGCTATTTCAAGACTTCTTTTGAAACTTTCAATAGCAGAGGCGAATTTTCCCTGAAGATTGTGCATCCGACCAAGTGAGACATAAGATCGCATGAGCAAAAAATCATTTTCGATTTGCTCAGCCCATGCCACAGCTTTTTCCCCGGCCAGGGCGGCCTGTTCAAATTGACCCAATTCTGAATGAATGTCAATAAGGGAGATGTAAGTGTCGCTCAGGTTGTTGTAAAAACCATAGCGATCACCCATCGCAATACTGTGGTTGAATAAGTTCAGAGCCTGATCATTCTGCCCCAGCCTCCAATAATTGTTGGCTACAACATAAAGTGTGAAGCAGTAATCCATATCGTTGAGGCCCCTCGACTCAAATATATCTATAGACCTCAGCCCAAACTCCAATCCTTCCTCATATCTTTCGTGTTTCCAAAACAGATAGCTTAAATCGCTGTAGGCCATCGCGATCCCCTTCTTGTAATTTAGATCTTCAGATAATTTCAGCGCCTCATAGGCAAGGTCTGTAGCCCTGTTGAGATCACCCCGTCTCTCAAATACATATCCCTGCTGGGTGAGCAAATGCGGAAGGTCCGACACGTGAACCTTCGATTTGGCGTCCTCTAACAACGCATAAGCAGTATCCAATTTCTCCATTCGCAGGAGCACCGCTCCTTCCGTGATCATAAATCTGCCTTCCCACAATTCATCTCCGGCGTCACGCGTCAACGCCAAACCCTTTCTAGTCAGATCCAGGGACTTTTTGAGATTTCGGGTATGCCAATAATAGGCCAGGTCATTGAGTATCGAGAATCGGATTGAATCAACAAGGACCTTTTCGTAAGAAGCTTCAAGGGAATCGAGGTAAGATGGACCGAAATTGTCGGTATCGACAAAAACCCTATGATAGACGGGATCCCTGTCAGGATCGACCAACCAGGTCGATCTGTCCGAATTCGACTCCTGCGAAAACAGGTTCGTCAGAGACATCGTCAACAACAGGACGAAAGTAAGGCTCAGCGTTGTAATGTTGATCATGAAGAGGCTGATTATATAAGCTCAGCCGCAGAAAGTTACAAATAAATGATCAAATTCATCCGATAAATAAATTACGGCCTTCGGACATTAATCCTGACCTTTTGTCCTAAATGGCTGTCAAGATGCATTAGACATCATTAGTTTTATGCTATAAAAAGTCTTTTGAGAATCAAAAATCTCTCCATGCTTAAATATGTAGCTGCCATCTTTACGGTTATTATTTTGCTGAGCTCCTGCACCGATGGTCAAACTAATAGCGAACCGGATAGTCAGGAAAGCAGGAATAGAAAGACCTTAATGGTCTTTTTGGATAAGGGATGGAATGGAAAAGATTTGGATGCAATTGACTCCTACTTCGCTGAAAGCATAGTGCGCAAGGTGAACAGCGTCAATCTCGCCTCGAGCAGGAATGAGCTGACCGCCAACATGCAAGTCTATTTCACGGGTTTTCCGGACCTAAGACTCGAAATGGACAATTTGGTCTCCGATGGAAGAGAGATTTATATGTCCTGGACAATAACCGGAACGAATACGGGTGTGTTCGGAGAGCTTCCGCCAACAGGCAAAAAAATAAAGATCAGTGGGGTAACCAGGATGGAATTTGACCATGAAGGAAAAATAGAGGTTGAAGAGGTGTATTACAATGAGTTGTCTCTTCTACAGCAGATGGGGCATACATTGAGCCCGCCGATATTGGAATAGAATTAAACAAAAACCAAAAATAACAAATCACTTAAAAACCCTTTTAAAATGAAACAAGCAAAAATTACCATCTCGTTGATTTTATTGATCATCGCCCCTTTTCTTGGCCTGGCCCAGGAAGAAAAAAGCTACCAGGCCTTTTGGGTCCATGAAGACCGCGTTAAACCGGGAATGACAGACACTTATGAAAAAGTAACCAAGGATCTCGTGGCGGCTTGCAAGGAACACAATGTGCAGGAAACCGAATGGATTACCTTAAGGATGAATGACAACAAGTATCTGTATGTATCTCCAATAAATTCATTGGCTGATCTGGACAAGAATGGCTTTGCCACTCTATCCGAAAAAATGGGTGCTGACAAGATGAATGCGCTTTTTGCACGATACGACGAAACCTACAACAAGCACGGAGATTATGTCATTTATTTGAACAAAGAGCTCTCCTACCAGCCGGGAGGAATCTCACAAACAGTCGAAGGGGAGAACTATCGCGTTATGTACTACAATTATGTAACCCCTGAGAACGACAAAGGGTTTGCCGATACAATGAAAAAAATGAAGGCAGCCTTTGAGAAAAACAATTCCAAGATGCATTACAGGGTGTACAAATCAGGATTTGGAGTGATGGGTACCTTCTACATGGTGGCTCTGGCCTCTAAAGGAGAAGCGCATGGAGCCCAACGCGGAGATGAGAATTGGAACCTCATGAAGGATGACTTTGAACCTTTGCTCAAAGAGCTCAATAAACACACGAGCAAAATGGAGGAAAGACGTGGCTGGATGCGACCTGACCTTGCTTACAAGCCTGCGAAATAAGTTGGCCAATGTCAACTAACCGAACCTTAACCAAACCTCTAATATTAAACATTTAAATACCCAACCATGAAAAAATTAATTCTATTAGCCCTAGCAGGCCTCTTTATCGTCGCGTGTCAGGAAAAACAGCCGGTTCGATTCACTACCTCATCGGCCGAAATAACTTCCTATAAAAAGGGAATCGAAGCCTATGAGAAAGCCGATTGGGCAACTTGGTCAGCCATGTTTGCAGATACGGCAAAGATCTATCATAACAGCTGGGATAATCCTGCCTCTGCCGCTGAAGTCCAGGAAGGTCATGTCAATACACTTTCTAACTTGTCAAGCTATGGTTTTGACAAGGAGGAAATGGTCCTTGAACACGTAGTTGATGACGATGGAAAGAACTGGGTGAACTTCTGGGGGCTTTGGAAAGGCACCCTAAAAGCGAATGGGAAAGAAATACACATTCCTGTTCACATCTCGGCTGAATTTGTCGATGGTAAAATCGTTCGGGAATACGGCTTTTGGAACATGTCAGAGTTTGTCGACGAGATGCAGGCGCTTCAAGCAGCGGCGGAGGCAGCTGAAGCAGAAGAAGAAGCTGGCTGATGGACAAAGTACAAAATATGTGAATTGAGAATATGAATTCCCAATGGAAAAATCAGCATTGAAAGGACCGGATCCTTCCAAAATTATGCAGATCGGTATGGGGTTTTGGGCCTCCAAAACCCTCCTTACCGCTGTCAATATGAAACTCTTTTCTCATCTCGCCAAAAGAGAGATGTCTGCCAGAGAAATTCAAAATCAACTCGGGTTACACGACAGGTCACTATTTGACTTTCTTGACACCCTTGTAGCGCTTGGATTCTTAAAGAGAAAAGGATTCAAAGAAGGAGCCATGTATCAAAACTCAGATGATGCAGACTTGTTTCTGGATCAAGACAAACTAACCTATATAGGTGGCATCCTTGAAATGTCGAACAATCGCTTATATAGGTTCTGGAACGACCTGGAAGAAGCCCTGAAAACCGGTAAGCCTCAAAATGAGAGCAAATATGGTGACAAGCCCCTTTTTGAAGCAATTTACTCGAATGAAGAAAGTCTAAGAGAATTTCTACATGCCATGGGAGGTGCCCAGGCTGGCAATTTCGATTATTTCGCCCGAAACTTTGATTTTTCAAAAATCAAAACACATTGTGACATCGGCGGAGCAGGAGGTAATTTATGCGTGCATATTGCCAAAAACAATCCGCATATTTCATCAATATGTTATGACCTACCGAAGGTAACCCCAATCGCCGAGGGCAACTTTCGTTCTCTGGGGCTGAGTGACAGGATTAAAGCCAGATCCGGAGATTTTTTCCAGGAAGAGCTCCCAAAGGCTGATCTGATCACTATGTGCAATGTTCTGCATGACTGGGGAACAGAGGATAAGAAAATGCTTATTTCGAAGGCGTATTCTGCACTTCCCTCAGAAGGAGCTCTTGTCATCATTGAAAATGTCATAGACGATGACAGAAGACAAAATGCGTTCGGACTGATGATGTCACTCAATATGTTAATAGAGACCGATCAAGGTTATGATTTTTCGCTTTCCGATTTCAGAGAATGGGCGTCTCAGTCAGGATTCAGAAAAATTGAAGCCATGCGACTCACCGGGCCAGCCAGTGCTCTTGTAGCACGAAAATGATTAGGTTTTTGCAATTCAACAGGATTTGAAGCAACCAACAAACTTTCTGGTATTGGGCAAAACCACGTATATGAATAATTTTGAAAAGGGGAAAGTGTTCATTATACGTGTTTTGCCTTTTATAAAAATACATGTATATTGATTCGCGACTTTAAGTAAAAAAAATCAACTAAACGAAACTTTTATATGAATCTAAAAAAATCGCTGCTCCTTGCCCTGATTGTCGGCATTGCGGCAATCACCTCCTGGGAATTGTACTGGCGATCCCAAGGTTACGAGCCAGGTTTAGAGGATACAAAAGAACTATGGGCCGTTCAACGGTCCAGAATGGACAAAGCCGGCGACAAAGACGTTGTGTTGCTGGGTGATTCAAGAATGCTTTTTGATATTCAGCTGGATCCCTGGGAAGAGGAAACCGGGGTCCGCCCGATTCAATTGGCTTCAGCGGGGACGACTCCCCTGCCAGCCTTTCACGACTTGGTCGAAAACACAGAGTTTTCAGGCACCGCAGTCATATCAGTGCATCCAATAATCTTTTTCTTTTCAACTGACGAAACCGATTTTCTTTGGAATAGAATCAAATCCCGAATTGATCACTTTTATGATAGGACCTATGCTCAGAGGCTCAATCACATCCTCGACATACCGCTTCAAAGAACTTTTACATTTATGAGAGCCGATGATGAAGACTGGACTGATGATCTCGACCTCAAAACTCTTTTGGGCAATATACAACTGGGAGATCGCGCCATAGGTGGCTACCCTCCTTTCTACAGGTTCCAGGACATTGCCCTTGACCGCAATGTTAAAATGTTTGACAAGGTCGTGAAAGACACAGCTTTCGCGAATTCAATCATCAAGGCCTGGACGCACCAGGGGCCGGAGCCAATGCCGCCGCCAGACAAAGCCGGAACAACAGCTTTTTTCCTGGAAGATCTCGAGAAGTTCAAAGCCCGGGGAGGAAAGGTCATCTTGATTCGATTTCCGTCCAGTGGCGGATTGTTGCAGTTTGAAAATGAAGCCTTTTCCCGCGAGAATTATTGGGAAGAGATCGTTTCAGCCGCAGATGTTCCTGCGTACCATTTCGAAGACTACGAACAACTGAACCAGTTCTACTGCCCTGAATGGTCTCATTTATCGGCCGAGGACGCCAACACATTCACCACCGAACTCACCAGAATTCTGATCAAGGATCAGGTAATCAACAACTAAGTCCTGCCCTATGTTATTCAATTCATTAAGTTTCGTCCTTTTTCTGACTATAGTCCTGGTTCTCTATTACGCACCTCTTTTAAACTGGACCAATAAAAAGAGAATGCTCCTGCTTTCGAGCTATGTTTTTTACGGGATGTGGAACCCTCCATTGATCATTCTTCTATGGATATCCACGATGGTAGACTGGACCGCAGGCAATCAGCTGACCAAAGAAGAAAGACCGGCTGTACGCAAAATGTGGCTCCTTCTCAGCATGTTTGTCAATCTGGGCTTCCTGGCTTTCTTTAAATACGGCGATTTTCTGCTGGAAAACTTCATTGCTCTGGCAAATGCAGCAGGATTCGAATATCAGCCTTATAAAATGGACATCATTTTACCCATGGGAATCTCCTTTTACACTTTTCAGACGATGTCCTATACCATTGACCTCTACAAACGAAAGATCAAACCCGCCCGGACCTTCCTTGACTTCGCCTTGTATGTTACCTTCTTCCCGCAGCTGGTGGCGGGACCCATTGTTCGTGCGAAAGACCTGATCACCCAATTTTATGAGCCCAAAAAAGCATCGCAGAATCAGTTCATATGGGGCTTCTTCCTGCTAACGCTTGGGTTGTTTCAAAAAGTGGTGCTTGCCGACGTTTTGCTATCAGGAACTTCTGACGCTGTCTTTTCGCCGGGCCAGACCCTCAATTTTCTGGATGCCTGGACCGGAACACTGGCCTTTTCAGGACAAATCTTCTTTGACTTTGCCGGATACTCCACCTGTGCGATAGGGATCGCACTGATGCTGGGAATCATACTTCCGGACAACTTCATGTACCCTTATGCCTCCCTTGGATTCTCAGATCTCTGGAAGCGATGGCACATTTCACTTTCCTCGTGGCTCAAGGATTACCTGTATATCCCACTGGGTGGCAACCGTCATGGGATTACACGAATGTACGCGGCGCTGATGATCACAATGCTTCTCGGCGGTCTGTGGCACGGTGCAGCCTGGACCTTTATCGTCTGGGGTGGTCTGCATGGAATCTATCTCATCCTGGAGCGCCTTCAGAAACAATACCTCCCATTCAAAATCACGAAATGGAATGGAATCTTCCTGGCATTTACAACATTCACCTGCGTCAATATCACATGGGTCTTTTTCAGGGCTCGTGAGTTCGACACCGCCTGGAACATGATCAAGTCTATGTTTTTCCTCAATCCGGAAGGGTCGAAGATATTGCCCACCTTCCAGATCATCCAGGTCTTGACGCTGATTGCCCTGCTTTTCCTTACGCATTGGGGCATGCGAAACACGAATGTCAAAGAAGTGGCCTCAAAAATGTCACCGGCACTCTTAGGGGTTGGCTGGGCAGTCATGATCTTTTTGATTCTTATCGCTCAGGGAACAGGAGAACAGTTCATCTATTTCCAATTTTAATTTGCTTGAGGCACATCTTTAAATCAACCCCATCCACTATCTATGACAAGAATATTGAAATCAAGACGAATAGAGTCCATTGACGTTTTGAGGGGTCTGGTTATGGTTATCATGGCTCTGGATCACGTACGTGATTACTTTCACCTGGGAGCCGTTCTCTATGATGCCACGAATCTGGAGACAACGACACCCCTGTTGTTCTTTACGCGTTTCGTGACTCATTTCTGTGCCCCGGTCTTTATTTTTCTGACAGGCACCTCGGCAAGCTTATACGGTCAAAACAAAAGCAAAAGCGATTTGTCCCGCTTTCTTTGGACACGCGGACTGTGGCTGATCTTTGTGGAAATTGTCATTATGAACTTCTTATGGTGGTTCAACCCCCGTTATGAGTTCATCAATTTACAGGTGATCTGGGTCATCGGGTTGTGCATGATCTGCTTGTCCGCCCTAATTTATCTCCCCAAAAAAGTATTGATTATTGCATCCCTAATCGTAATATTTGGCCACAACACCCTGGACGGAATATCAGCCGAAGGAAACAGCTTGGGCAGCATCCTTTGGTATATTTTTCACCAGCTCCATTTCATGCAGGTCAGTGAGACGCGATTGATAGGCTTTTATTACCCCATCGTTCCCTGGTTTGCCGTGATGGCATTGGGATACTCCTTCGGGTTCCTGTTTCACAAAGGCTTCGATCCAGTTCGCAGAAAGAAATTCCTGCTTCAATTTGGATTTGTTAGCATCGGATTGTTTCTTTTAATACGGGGAATCAACGTGTACGGCGATCCTGCTCCCTGGAGTTTGCAGAGAAATGCAATGTTCACCTTCATGTCTTTTATAAACGTGTCCAAATATCCTCCCTCCCTGCTCTACTTGCTCATTACGATCGGTCCCACTTTTATCGTACTCTACTTGCTGGAAGGGTTCAAAAACAGGACAACAGATTTCCTAATGGTTTTTGGAAGAGTGCCCTTCTTCTATTACATCCTTCATATTCTGGTCATACATTCGGCAGCACTCCTGACCCTTGTTGCCCTTGGTAAGGACTGGAGACTTATGATCTTTACATCGGAATCCTTTATGACCGACAAACTAGCTACCTATGGGTATTCCATGGGCGTGGTTTATCTGGTATGGATTCTTGTGGTGGCCTTTCTCTATCCCCTCTCAAAGAAATACATGACCTACAAACTTGTCAACAAGGATAAGTGGTGGCTTAGCTATCTGTGATTCAGTTCACACGTCTTCGTTCCTCTTCAGCTCCTGTTTTCCTGTTTCTTGAAGATTCTAGTTTCTTGTTCCCAAATCTTCTCGTGTAAGTCAAAAGAAACGTTCGGTTGCTGAAGTCAAGATTATTGTTAGTGATGACATTTTGATCCTGAATGTTCGCCTCTATGGCAAATATGAACGAGTCGAACAGATCATTTATATTAAATCTCAATGTACCCCATTTATCGTCAAATTTCTTTTGAACACCTATGTTCACCCCATAGTTCGGACTTACCGTGTTAGGGCCGAAAACTCTTTCGCTGAAATAATTGAAATTGATTTCACCCGTCCAGGTGTCAGCCAGGCTAAATGAACTGGTATGATTGAACGTATATGAGAACTGATTGGTCTCGAGAACGCTTTCCTCGGTTTCCCTTTTCACATAACGATTCACAAGTATGAAAGTATTCTGGGTTTTCCACCAATTCGTGATTCGAAACGGGATTCCCAAGGTGAGTGAAAATGTATTGACATTATCAAAGTTCTCGGCTATGAAGACCACTCGCTCCAACTCTTCATCGAACTCTGCAACTCTGGAAATTGTTCCCTCTTCTCGCGTATACTGAGCTGAAATAACATACGATTTATAATTCGTTCCCAATCCAAATGTATTGGAGATCGAAGGCTGAATAGCCGGGTTGCCTGCAAAAAAAGTATTCGGATCAAAAAATATAACAAAAGGTGCCATCTGATTGAATGAGGGCCTCGATATTCTTCTTGAATAAGAAGCGTTGAAACTCAACGTATCATTCACTTTATAATTTAAAAACGCACTGGGGAACAATTCCCCAAATTTTCTGTCCACTACAGTGCCCTCCTTCTCAGTTACAAGGTCAGACGTAGTATGCTCATATCTCAAACCGAGCTTTCCATTAAGTTTTTCAGAAAACTTGTAATCTGCAGAAGAATATGCTGCTAAAATTCGCTCTTTCAGATCGCTCTTGTCGGTCAAAGTAGGGTCCTCTACGAATTCATCATCTTCCCAAACCTCAACTGAAACATCGTTTTCGAATCTTGAGAAAGCCCCCTTAATTCCGAAATCCAGTTTGAGCCGGTCGGTCAATTGATTGCTATAGTCCAAAGCAAAGACCTGTATGTCAATCGGAGTATCCTTGTCGCTTTTCAATACTTCGTCATAAAGAAATGATCCGTCTGCGTCGTAGTACTCGTTAAAATAATTGGTCGGATTATCATTGTCATAATGCAGATAATCATAGTCTGCGCTTATGAAGCCATCGTCTTTAAAATTGTGCTTTACATTGAGATTAAGCCCCAAGTTACTCCATTGGTTCCTTTCATCGTTGAAAACCCTTACGAATCCAAAGGGCTCCTCATTGATCAGAGCCTCGCTGTCGGTAATGGCATCCATGGTCCATTTGTTGTCATATCCGCTCAAAAGAACTCCCGCCACAGTATTATCGCTTATCTGATAATCCAAACCAATACGGACATTGTGGTTCCTTTGAATGGGATCGCGGTCAGAGACGGACAAAACAAAAAACTGATCTCCATCCAGATTTTCATATTGCCTGGAAAATGTAAAAACTTGACCTTGTGTTCTGTATAAAAAAGAGTAGTTCCCAAAAAGATTGAGTCTCCCTTTTCGATAATTGAAATTGATATTGTTATTCGTTGTGCTTCCATTGCCATAGCCGGCAGAAAGTGAATAGGATCCGTTTAATCCTTGGTCTGTTCGCTCTTTTAAGACTATGTTGATGTAACCTGCATTCCCCTCTGCGTCCAGATTCGCAGGAGGAGTGGTGATGAGTTCGATCGTCTCAATGTTGTCAGAGCTTGTACCCTCGAGCAATTGCACAATGCTCTCCTGAGGTAGGTAACTTATTTTTCCATTGATCATAACCGTTACTCCACTTTTACCAACTAAAGATATTGTATTGCTTTGCCTGTCAACTACAATGCCAGGTGAGCGTTCCAGCACCTCCAAAGCCGTAGAGCCAGCCGACAGGATGCTGCTTTCTACGTTTATTACCATTCGATCGACCTTCTGCTCGTACAACGGTTTTTCGACATTTACCACAACCTCATCCAAAATGATTTGTTCCGAAAGAACCAAATCTCCTAGATGATAAACCATTTTGTTGCTCAAATCGAAATCATCAGATCTGACATTGATGTAACCCATCATGCTCGCCTCAACGAAAAATTTACCGTCAGGAAGATTATTGATTTCGAAATAGCCCCTATCATTAGAGATTGACCCCTTAACCAAAGTTGAATCCATTGATTTAAAGACAATCACATTTGCGTATGAGACACCTCCCTCCTGACTGCGTACTATTCCATTGATGCTGTTCTGAGACATTCCATGTTGAACAAATGAAAACAGCAAGATACCGATAGCGATTCTCACGCTAAAAAGGAAACTTTTGCTTTCCCATTTTTTTCTAATCCACATTCGCATCATTTAAGCCAAAATGAGCCTATTTCGACGTTCTCACAACTGATATTGGACGAATTGATAGTTTGAGCGTGCAACAGTATCCTTTTTCTTTTCGGGTGAATAAATAAGAAGGATGATCCGGAAGCTTACTCTGCTAAAAAATAATTGATATCTTCGAATGCATTAATCCGAAAAAACAAAATTCAAAATGCTGAGACGATTCAAAGATTCTATCCGAATGCCCAAACTTTTATTTTTCAATCTACTGCTGCTGGCATCCACTTCACTGTTTGCACAGGTAAAAACAGAATTGCAGCTCACAGACATATTCAGCCTTGAATACGTTTCAGATCCTCAGATCTCTCCTGATGGAACACGAGTGATCTACGTTCGGAATTTCAAGGACATCATGACCGACAAGAACCTGTCCAACCTGTGGATCGTCAACTTTGACGGTAGCAACAACCGTCCACTGACAACAGGAAATCAAAATGATTCCTACCCCAGATGGTCTAACAAGGGAGATCGGATCATTTTCAAGTCCAACAAGGAGGACGACAAAATGAAATTGTACATGATGTGGATGGACACTCGAGAAACTGTCCCCCTGGCAAATACGGTCGAGACGCCCCAAAGCATCTCCTGGTCGCATAACGACAGGTACCTGGCTTTTAACATGTTTGTTCCAAGCCCGGCGGAGAGTCTTATTGAAATGCCTGCAAAGCCGGAAGGAGCAGAATGGAACGTCCCTCCTACCTATATCGATCGTCTCAACTACCGCGGTGATGGAGCTGGGTACTTAAGACAAGGCAACCAACAGCTTTTCGTGCTTTCCACACAGGGAGGAACACCTCGTCAGCTCACTTTCTCAGAATTCGATCACGGGACACCGACCTGGTCGATCAAAGATGATCTGCTGTACTTTTCGGCCAACTTTCACAAGGATGAAGACCTGGAACCCCTTGACAGTGAGATCCACCAGCTTCGTGTCTCCGACGGAGAGATTAAAACACTCACTTCACGCTATGGGCCCGATCAGAACCCAAGACTCTCACCTGATGGTTCGAAGATCGCATATGTCGGATTTGACGACAGGCACCAGGGCTATCAGCTCAACCAACTTTATATCATGAATGCCGATGGAAGCGATTCAAATCTCATCTCAGGAGATTTTGACCGAAGCATCGGAAACGCATATTGGGCAGAAAATGGAAAAGGACTGTATTTCCAATTCGATGACGAGGGCGACACGAAAATCGGTTATATCTCTACAGCCGGCAAAGTCACTGTAAAAGTGGATCAATTGGGCGGGCTCTCTCTCGGAAGACCCTACAATGCAGCTCAATTCACAGTGTCCAACAACGATCGATTGGCCTATACGCTGGGGAGCACGCAACACCCAGCCGATCTGGGAGTAAGTGACGGCAAGAACAAAAAGCGCCTGACCTCTCTGAACGATGATCTTTTTTCCTTCAGGAAGCTCGGAAAAGTTGAAGAAGTCTGGTGGGAATCCTCCTTTGATCAGCGTAAGATCCAGGGGTGGTTGGTCACTCCTCCCGACTTTGATCCTTCAAAGAAATATCCCCTGATACTGGAAATTCACGGAGGACCGTTTCTAAGTTACGGGTCCGTTTTTTCAGCAGAAATCCAGGCCTATGCTGCAGCAGGATATGTCGTGCTATACACCAACCCAAGAGGAAGCACGAGCTATGGCGAAGAATTTGGCAACCTCATCCATCACGACTATCCGAATCACGATTACGACGACCTGATGTCAGGCGTTGACGCGGTCATCAAAAAAGGTTTTATCGATGAAGAGAACCTCTTCGTTACCGGGGGTAGCGGCGGTGGCGTTCTAACCGCATGGATAGTAGGAAAGACTGATCGCTTCAGAGCGGCTGTGGTCGCGAAGCCCGTGATCAACTGGTACAGCTTCGTGCTGTATGCCGACGGAGCTGCGTTTTTCTCCAAATACTGGTTTCCAAACAAACCCTGGGAGAATCCTGAGAGCTACCTCAAACGCTCTCCATTGTCATATGTGGGCAACGTAACAACGCCAACCATGCTTTTGACCGGAGAGGAAGACTACAGAACTCCGATAGCCGAATCGGAGCAGTTCTATGCCGCGCTGAAACTGGAGAATGTCGAGACAGCTCTCGTCAGAATTCCTGGAGCTTCTCACGGAATAGCCAACCGGCCCAGCAACCTGGTTGCCAAAATTGCAAGCATTCTGGCCTGGTTCGAAAAGTACAGGGAAACTCCGGAATAAGAAATTATCGTATCTTAAGGAGCCCTTAAAAATCATTAAATCAAAAACATAGCCATGCCTAAACTAATTAAATTCATCCTGTTAACACTCAGCCTCGTCTTGTGGATCGGTTGCAAGGAACAGAAACCTGACCCAGCTTATCTGGGTGTAGTCAATATTGAGATTACCGGTGAAAGAGAAGCCCTGCCCCATTTTGAAAAAGGGCTTTTGCTCCTGCACAGTTTCGAGTACGCAGACTCCCGAGAAGCCTTTGAAAAAGCGAGTGAAATAGATCCTGACATGCCCATGGCTCATTGGGGAGTGGCTATGACGCACAATCACAGCCTATGGCACGAACAGGACTATGAGAAAGGTGTCGAGGCTTTAAAGAATATCGATGAAGAGAGCTTGTCTGAAGTCACAGAGCTTGAAAAGGACTTTATTTCAGCCGTGCGGATTCTCTATGAATCAGATACGATCAAAAGTGTCCGGGACAAAAATTATGCGAATGAAATGCAGCGACTCAGCGTGAAATATCCTGACAATCACGAGGTGTCTGCATTCTATGCCTTGTCTCTGTTGGGCTCTGTTGAGGAAGGCAGAGATGAGCAGATCTACGGTCAGGGAGCCGTGATTACCAAAGGGATACTGGAGGAAAACCCGAATCACCCGGGGGCCCTGCATTACCTGATCCATTCCTATGACGACCCTGGCCACGCGCAATATGCGCTAAGTGCTGCAGACTCATATGCGGTTGTGGCTC
>JAUIKV010000020.1 GCA_030430615.1 Bacteroidia bacterium | reverse complement strand
CACCATGCCCGGGAGCATTTTCATCATTCCAATGTCTTCAAGTGTTTGATGCGTGGCCCCGTCTTCACCAAGGGTCAATCCAGCGTGGGAAGCACAGATTTTCACATTTTTCCCTGAATAGGCAATCGATTGTCTCACCTGGTCATAAACCCGGGAAGTCGAGAAATTTGCAAAGGTTCCTGTAAAAGGTATTTTACCTCCAATTGACAAACCGGCAGCAATGCCCATCATGTTCGCCTCAGCAATGCCTACCTGGAAAAACCGTTCTGGGTTCTCTTTGATGAATTGGTCCATTTTGAGTGATCCCACAAGGTCGGCGCACAAGGCAACAACTTTGTCATTGGTTCTACCCAGTTCGGTCAATCCGGCTCCAAATCCGGATCGTGTGTCTTTTTTCTCTGTAAATGTGTATTTTTTCATTTTCCCTTATTATCTGAATGCCCAGAAATATCTTTCGAAGTAGGCAGGGCAAAAATAGCAATTAAACTCAAAGTTTTCGGATGCTCTCATAAAACTTCTGAACAGGGAATCCCATGACGTTGAAATAACTTCCACGGATCCATTCTATGCCGATATAACCTATCCACTCCTGTATCCCATAACTGCCCGCTTTGTCATATGGTTTGTACTTCTCGATGTAGTAATCGATTTCTAGCGCTTCTAGCTCTTTGAATTTGACCAGAGTTGATTCGTTCACAATCTCCTGCTTGACGGTCGTCGTAATTGCAACCGAGCTTATGACCTCATGTTCAACACCTGACAATTTTGTCAGCATCCTCTTTGCATGCTCTTTGTTTTCCGGTTTGTTCAGGGCTTCATTGTTGCACCAGACAATGGTGTCTGCCGTGATCAACACATCGTTTGGGCACAGTTCAGTAAGAAAGGGCTCAGCTTTTGAGATCGCGAGATAGTCACTTATCTCAGGGCCTTTAAGTGCTGCAGGAAAATGCTCTTCAATGGGTTTCAGCCTGACTTCAAAATCAAGGCCCAGCTCTTCGAGAAAGAATTTTCTTCTAGGAGATCCCGAGGCGAGTATGAGATTTTTGTCTTTCAGATTGCCTTTAAGCACTTTTTATCAGGAGTAGTGTTAAGATTCCGAGCAGCATGATGACTTTTAGAAGGCCACTGCTGCGATGCAACTCATTTTGACTCTTTGCTTTCCTGAGATAAAACATGAAATAAAGCAGCGGAGCCAGCACAAAAATACTCAAATAAATTGTTGCGATTAGATCAAAACTTACCAGCATGACAGCAAAAAAAGCAACTGCAGCACTCAAAACAAGAGTTGTTGCCAGTACAATGCCTTTTGTTTTTGGAACGCCGAGCACGATGGGAAGAGATCTTGCACCAATCTTCTTGTCGCCTTTTACATCTTCGATGTCTTTGACAAATTCACGGATGACAGTCATGAAAAATCCAAAAAGGGCAAGAACACTTATGAGTTTGAAGACTACCAATTGCCGAGATTCATTCAATGGATTCGTAACGGGCAGCAAGTCAAATACCAGGGGGAGGAGGATGCTCAAAAAAACGGCAAATGCCACCAATAGGTTTCCGATCAAAAGCTTCTTCTTGATGTATTTCGCGTACTGATAGAGCAGGAGCGAGGTAAGCACGTAGATGATGAAATAGGATGTATGACCTACGTGATAGGAGAGATACATCCCTGTGAGGAGTCCAAAGGAATTGAAACCGATAAAAAGGTTGTACGCGTGGGTACGTGAAATTTTACTTCCGACAAAGAGGCGTTCTGGTTTGTTAATCCGGTCAGCTTCTATGTCATTTATATCGTTGATGATGTAGCCTGCGACTGCAATGCAGATGGTTGACACGACCAATAAGACATAATGAAAGTGATCAAGGGTGACATTCAGTTCGAAGCGCTCAAACAACACATACTTGATCAGAAAAAGGAGAATGCCGATCATGATGACATTCTTCCAGCGAATGAAATTCAAAAAATCCTTGGGGGTCATTTATAGCTTTTCTTTAACCTGTCGAGGGATCTCTTTTGCTCCCTGTCTTTGAGTACCTGCCTTTTGTCGTAGAGTTTCTTTCCTTTGCACAAAGCAATCTTCAATTTTGCCCAACCTTTATCCGTGATAAACAATTTTAGCGGAATTATCGTAAGGCCTACATTTTGAACTTCCTTTTTTAACTTTTTTAGCTCGTTTTTGTTCAGAAGGAGCTTTCTGGCTCCCTTGGAAGGGTGATTGTAAAAGCTTCCGTGACTGTATTCTTCAATGAACATGTTCACGACAAAAAGCTCGCCACGGTCGTTGAATTCACAAAAGCTTTCGGTGATTCGCGCCTTGCTCTCCCGGATGGACTTTATCTCGGTACCCGTAAGTTTGATGCCCGCGATGTAGGTATCCAGAATTTCGTATTCATGGCGCGCTTTTTTATTCTGGATGTTTATCGGTTTCTGCATGAGGCAAAGCTAATAAAACTTTCTTGTGCACCCACTCAGTTTAATCCTTTCCAGTCAATTTTGATGTAGCCCGGATCGTCGAGCTCATTCAGTTCCTGGCTAACTTGCCTTCCGGAATCTGCCTGAAACATGAGAACCAGATTATTTCTCAATTCGGATCGCATGTTTCCGGTCGTCTCAACACCTATTTTGGCATGATAGTTTGAGGTTCTGTCAAGTTTGACATTTTCAAAGACTCGAATTTCTCCATCATTGGGACCGGCAATGGTCACAGTTGCTTCGATGTTTTCAGCATTGATATGAAACTCATGATCCCCAAAATCATTGAAAAGCATGGTTCCGGAAATCTCTTTGACGTCGTTGGTGGTACAGGAAATAAAAAAAAGGGCATAGCAAAACAGAACGCCCTTCGCAACAATCTTCTTCATAGCATCCACGTTAGAGGTTATTGTTAAGGATCAAACCTATAACGCTTGTTGACAGATGTTTATTGCGTATGAATTGATGTTTTCATTTGCCCTGGTCTAAGATCGTGACACATGTTTAATCAAATCCTTAAGCTGAGTTTCTGCTTGCATTGATATTACCAAACAGCGATCTTGTAATGATCTTTTCATAAACCGCTCTTTTGGACTGTTCTGCCTCCGACTTTCCATCGAGGTCCTTGACTTTTTTCAACGCGTATTGTTGAATGGTCAGCAGAGGAAGTACGATCTCCTCACGGACTTCGATGGAAGCCTTGCTTTCCGGGTAATCCTGCATGAGTTCGGACTGATTCGCCAACTTCAAAACAAGTCTCTTTGAGTTGAGGAACTCTTCGTAAATCAAACGCCAGAATTCTCCAAATTCCGCGTCGTTTTCCATGTAGCGCGTCAAATCGAAAAAGGACTTTTTCATCGACATCATGCTATTGTCAATCAAACTCTTGAAGAATTTAGAGTTGTTGTAAAAACGAACGGCTTCTTCAAATCTCCCCTCATCCTCGAATTTCTGCAAGGCTGAGCCAACTCCAAAAAAGCCGGGCACATTCTGTTTGAGCTGACTCCACGAGCCTACAAAGGGAATGGCTCTCAGGTCACTGAAATCCAATGTGTCTGAGCTCTTTCGTTTTGAAGGACGACTTCCGATATTGGTTTTTGCATAGTACTTCAAGGTGCTCATTGTCTCCAGATAGGCTAAAAACTTGGGGTGCCTCTTGAAATCGCTGTATGCCTGATAACTGTACTCTGCCAGGTCGTTCATCAGCGCCACCTCTTCTTCGGTCAGACGGTTGCGGGCGCCGTCAAAAATATCATTGCTCACTCCTGAACTCATTAATTGTTCCAGGTTGTACTGGGAGGAATCAATGGTTCCAAAATTAGAGCTGATGGTTTGTCCCTGGATAGTGAGCTGTATCTCCCGGTTCTCAATCGTTGGACCCAAAGACGCATAGAATTGATGGGTTTTTCCTCCTCCACGTGCCGGAGGGCCACCCCGTCCGTCAAAGAATATAACCTTGATGTTATGCTTCCTTGAGATCCTGCTGAGTTCTTCCTTGGCCTTGAAAATCGACCAGTTTGCCATGAGATAGCCCCCGTCTTTGGTTCCATCTGAAAATCCCAGCATGATTGTTTGCTGATTCCCTCTTTTGCGAATATGCTCCCTGTATATTTCATCCCCGTAAAGGATTTCCATGACTTTTGAGGCCCTTTTCAAATCATCTACAGTTTCAAAAAGAGGAATAATGTCTACCGGAAGCTCCCCAGAAAAACTGGTCATCTTCAACATGGCAAACACTTCCATTACATTAACTGCACTTTGATTATTGCTGATGATGTATCGGTTTGCCCCCTTCTCACCGTTCTTGTATTGGATTTCTTTGATGGCCTGCATGGACCCCAGTGTCTTTCTTACCATTTCATCTTCGAAGGAAGATTTGTCGACAGATACGGAAAGTCCACCCAGAATGCCGACTTGCTCTTTCTCTCCTAAGTTTTGATAGTCGGCGGGAAACGCAGCGGGTTCCTTCACGGAAAGATGCTCCATGATTTTTTCAAATACACCATGGTGAACCCGACTGTCCTGACGAATGTCCAGCGTGGCAAAGTGGAATCCAAAAATCCGAACCTTGTGAATCAGGTCTTTCAGTTCGGTCAAATAAAGTGATTGATACTCATCGATCAAAAGCTTCTTTATGCTATAGAGGCTCTGCATGAACTCATCCAGGCCGATGATGATCTTGCCGGGTTCTACAAAACTCTGATAAAGCTTTCTCTCGAGATCCAGAACAATGTCTGACACCTTTCTGAAGGTTAGTTTTCTGCGGAGTTTTCTCAAGTCCCGGTAGTAGTTTCTCAAAATGGCCTGGCGAAGACGATCCGCTACTTGAAGGGTAATCTCCGTCGTGACAAAAGGATTGCCATCCCGGTCCCCACCCGGCCAGAACCCCAGGTTTACAAACTCATTATTTACATCTTTGCCTTCATAGATGTTGCTTTCTATGTAATTGTAAATGCTGCTCGCCGAATGATAAAAGATGTTTTCAAGGTACCAGATGAGACTAACCGCCTCATCATAGGGTGTAGGTTTTTCGGTCTTCAGAAAAGGCGTGATGCCGAGTTGAGCCAGCAGCTTTTTTATCCGTGTGATATCGTTTTCTTCGATGGCCTTGGTCAGGTCGGTAATGATTCCCAAAACAGAGCCGGGATAGAATTGTGTCGGGTGTGCCGTAAGAACAACGCGCACTTTGAATTCGTCCAAAAAGTTTTGAAGTGCTTCTTTTTTGTTTTGTGCAAAGGCCTCTTCTTTCACATTTCTCAGCGTACCCTTTCCGTCAAGGTTGTTCATTATTGGAAATGCCGCATCCTCTATGGCATCAAACAGGACCACCTGCCTCTCAATGTATTGAATGAACTTGAACATCAAATCAATTTTATCCTGCTCCGTGGCATCTTCCTGGTATTTTGCGAAAAAGTGGTCCAAAATTTCGACGGGGGTCCAGCCTTTCTCGAAACCCTTCCGACATTCATTGTTTAACAAGGGCATCAATACTCCCGTATTGCTGATGTTGTCAAAAGGCAAGGTTATGAAAATGCTGTTGAAGATCTGGTATTTCGTAAGTATGTTCTGATTGAACCTCTTTGATTTGGGCTGTGAATTCATTTTTATATTTTGGTTCAACAAATTTAACAAGATTAAGATGAAATCGCCTCTTGTGTTTGAGATTGGACAAGATTTGGATTCATGTGCGAAATCAAAAAAAAAGGCCACCTGGTTCACCAGGCGGCCTATTCAACTAGAATGTCTTTAATTATTCTTTGTTTCTGAAAACAAGCTGGTCGTCAAAAGCATCCAAAAGAATTTTGCTCGTCGCGGTAATGTTTCCCTTGAGCAGCTCTTTCGACAAGCTGTTTAGCACTTCCTTTTGAATCACTCGTTTTATCGGACGAGCTCCAAACTGAGGATTGAACCCTTTTACGGACAAACTGTCCAGGGCTTCTTCGGTCCAGGTCAGTTCGATGTTCTTTTCCCTGAGCATTTCTGACAAGGCCTTTATCTGCAATTCAACTATGCTTCTCACTTCCTCTTTATTCAATGGGGTGAACATGATGATCTCATCAATTCGGTTCAAAAACTCTGGCCTTATGGTCTTTTTCAAAAGGCCCAGCACCTCGAGCTTTGTAGTTTCCAGAACCACGTCCCGGGCTTCCATATCCATATTCTCAAAGTTCTCCTGGATTATATGGGCGCCCATGTTGGATGTCATGATGATGATCGCATTTCTGAAATTCGCCACCCGACCCTTGTTGTCTGTCAATCGTCCTTCATCGAGGACCTGCAAAAGGATGTTGAAGGTGTCAGGATGGGCCTTCTCGATCTCATCGAGCAGGATCACCGAATAAGGCTTGCGTCTGACGGCCTCGGTCAGCTGTCCTCCCTCATCGTAGCCCACGTATCCCGGAGGAGCACCAATCAATCGGCTGACGGCATGTCGTTCCTGGTATTCGCTCATGTCGATGCGTGTCATGGCACTTTCATCGTCGAACAGATAGTCTGCCAAAGCCTTTGCCAGCTCCGTTTTTCCAACACCGGTTGTGCCCAGGAACAGGAAGCTTCCTATCGGTTTTTTGCTGTCTTGCAAGCCGGCACGTGAGCGTCGGACGGCATCCGAAACTGCCTCGATGGCTTCTTCCTGACCGACTACCCGGTTGTGAAGCTCCTCTTCGAGATGCAACAGCTTTTCGCGATCACTCTGAAGCATCTTCTGAACGGGAATCCCGGTCCATTTTGCAACCACCTCCGCAATGTCCTCACTAGTAACCTCCTCTTTGATCAGGGAGTTTTCCTGGCTCTTTTCCATTTCCTCCTGAAATGCTGCCAGCCTTTCTTCTTCCTCCTTGATTTTTCCGTAACGGATCTCTGCGACAAGACCATAGTTGCCTTCTCGTTCAGCCCTTTCGGCATCCATCTTATAGGTTTCGATCTTCTCCTTGGTGGTCTGCACCTTGTCGACGATCTCTTTTTCGCTTGTCCATTTCGCATTGACTTCGTTGCGCTTCTCTTTCATATTGGCCAGCTCCTCTTGCAACTGCTTCATCTTCTTCTTGTCATTCTCTCTTTTGATGGCCTCAAGCTCGATTTCAAGCTGCATGATTTTTCGATCCAAAACGTCTAGTTCCTCCGGCTTTGAATTGATCTCCATGCGCAGCTTGGAAGCGGCCTCGTCCATGAGGTCAATTGCTTTGTCCGGAAGAAAACGATCCGAAATATAGCGCTGCGATAGCTCCACCGCTGAAATAATAGCGCTGTCTTTGATCTGGACTTTGTGGTGATTCTCGTACTTGTCTTTGATCCCCCTGAGAATTGAAATAGCACTCTCTGTGTCAGGTTCATTGACCACTACTTTTTGAAATCTTCGCTCCAGCGCCTTGTCTTTTTCGAAGTGCTTTTGGTATTCGTCAAGGGTAGTCGCTCCAATCGCGCGCAGTTCTCCCCGGGCGAGGGCAGGTTTCAGGATATTGGCTGCATCCATCGCACCCTGACCTCCACCGGCTCCTACAAGTGTGTGGATCTCATCTATGAACAGGACAATCTCTCCATCCGAAGATATAACTTCCTTGATCACGGATTTCAGTCTTTCCTCGAATTCGCCTTTGTATTTCGCACCTGCAATCAAGGCTCCCATGTCGAGTGAATAAATCACCTTGTTTTGGAGGTTTTCAGGCACGTCCCCTTTCACGATTCTGTGTGCAAGACCCTCTGCTATAGCGGTCTTACCCGTACCGGGTTCCCCAATGAGAATTGGGTTGTTTTTGGTCCTTCTGGAAAGGATCTGCAAAATCCTTCGGATTTCCTCATCCCTCCCGATCACTGGATCCAACTTGCCGTCGTTGGCGAGTTGATTCAGGTTTTTGGCGTACTTGCTCAAGGAGTTATAAGTCTCCTCAGCACTTTGAGAGGTAACTTTGTTTCCTTTTCTGAGCTCTTCAATGGCATTGAGCAAATCTTTCTCATTGATGCCGCTGTCTTTCATCAGCTGTGAAGTTTCGCCTTTGGATTTAAAGATGGCCAGGATAAGATGTTCAAGTGACACGTACTCATCTTTCATTTTCTTTGCAATGTTCCCGGCTTCTATCAAGGTCTTGTTACACTCCCTCGATAGCATAATATCTCCACCCTCAACCTTGGGAAAACTTTTGATAATGCTTTCCAGGGTATTTTGGAAGAGATCCACGTTCACTCCCAATTTATTGAGAATAAATGGAGTCACGTTCTCGTCAACCTCGAAAATACCTTTGAGTATATGGGCATTTTCGATTTGTTGGTGACCGTAGCCCTGGGCTATCTGTTGCGCCCTTTGCACGGCCTCTTGTGATTTTATTGTAAAGTTGTTAAAGTTCATCAGTATTCTTTTTCGTTCAATCCTGTATTGTCAAATAGTGTTCCAATTCGAATAAGAAGAAATTTACAGACAAAATGTCTGAATTTAAATGGTTTATGTGACTTTTTGACGGGATTGAAAATTCGGGCACAAAAAAACCCGTGTGTGAACACGGGCCTTATTTCAATTTTGAAGAGTTGAGCTTAAATGCTCAAACTGCTCAAAAGTTCCTTTAATCTTGGATCTGAAGGACGTGGTGCATTGGCATCGTAAATATTGCCTTCCGGATCGATGAGAATAAACCGCGGTATCCCGGTGATGTTATATGAGGTTACAAAATCTGAGTTCCAGTCTTTGTCTGCCATTATCTGGATTCCCTGGAGATTTTGATCCTGAATCATCTTCAGCCATTTGTCCTTGTTCTCCATCTTGTCGATGGAAAGACTCACAATGGCCAGGTCTTTTCCCTTGTACTGATCATCCAGTTCTTTCA
Source organism: Bacteroidia bacterium (assembly GCA_030430615.1). Classification (GTDB taxonomy): domain Bacteria; phylum Bacteroidota; class Bacteroidia; order Flavobacteriales; family Flavobacteriaceae; genus Lutimonas. Next base: position 8,867 of record JAUIKV010000020.1, on the reverse strand, counting down.
AATACGGTATTTCCCTCTTGCAGGGTCCGCACCATGTTGCCCAAACGTCTACGTATACATACTTTCCCTTGAGATCATCCAGGGAAATGATTTTTCCATTGATATCAGGGTAGTTGAATTTGGGAGACGGCGCTCCTTTCTTCAGGTTAGTGACGTTATAATGCTCCGACGGGTAATTGGACACGTAAAACGTAATGAGGTCGTTATTGGCTTTTCTTTCGAGTTCAATGACTTCGGGATCGAGACCCTCCGCCTCATTCAGCATGGTCTCCATTCGCGATTTCACTCCCATTATCCTGGCGTCGAACTCCTCTTTCTCCAATTCAAAATAGGATCTGTAATTACCTAGTTCCTCCCTTTCGATAAACTGTAATTTCTCGTTCAAATAGTTGTTTGTCACTGCCCCATTTCCTTCAAAACGGATCGAATTCGGGAATTCATTGGAGTCAAAATTGAGTGACAGGTCATACCCGTTTTTCAAGTAAACAAAGGACTGCAATTTTCCATCGTTGAAACCGTGAAATCCATTCGTGACCTTTAATGTGTCCTGAAAGCTTCCATCCTCATTCACAACGATTTCTTTCTTATAGTTCTTTCCCATGATGGTCAGGGTGTTGCTTTGCGAGTTGTCCACTTTTCCCTTGAGCATTACGTAGTTCTTGGGAGCTTCTTTGGCGCAAGAGAGCAACCCAAGGCTGATCATCAGGAGCAATATTTTTTTCATTTTTTCTGATTTTTTTTGATTCCTGCAAATTTAGACTATTCCCGCAAAATAAAAGTGTCACATTTGTTAAACAAAAAATAAATAATACTGTTTTTCAGCTTGTTCCGCCAGGTGGATATTTGATTTTCAATGAATCTGATGGAGTCGTGATCCCAACCGAAAATAATTTTCGGTAAAAATTCGACTTATCACTCGGAGTTTACTAATTTTGCTGCCTTAAAAGTGCTTCAATATGCCTACAGTAAGTGAGTTAAAGGATTTCGCAACCCAGGTTAGACGAGACATAGTTAGAATGGTTCACGCCGTAAACTCAGGCCATCCCGGAGGATCTTTGGGATGCACTGAATTCATGACGGCCATGTACCAGGAAATTCTTGACTATTCTCCTAATTTTGATATGGATGGAAAAGGGGAGGACTTGTTCTTTTTGTCAAACGGTCACATTTCTCCAGTTCTTTACAGCGTGTTGGCACGAAGCGGTTTTTTTCCCGTAGATGAGCTGTCCACATTCAGAAAGATTAACACTCGCTTGCAGGGACATCCCACAACACATGAAGGGCTTCCGGGGGTTCGCATGTCTGCTGGGTCCCTGGGACAGGGTTTGAGCGTAGCAATAGGAGCTGCTTGTGCAAAAAAGTTGAATGGCGATGCTCATTTGGTATATTCGCTTCATGGTGACGGGGAACTTCAGGAAGGTCAGATCTGGGAAGCTGCCATGTTCGCCGCTGGCAAAAAGGTAGACAACCTTATCTCTACGGTTGACTACAACCTCAAACAAATTGACGGGTCTACAGATGATGTGATGCCTTTGGGTGATTTGCGGGCCAAGTTTGAGGCCTTCGGATGGATTGTCCTGGAAATAGAAAATGGAAATGACATCGAACAAGTCCTTGAAGGCATGAGCAAAGCGAAAAAGGAAACAGGCAAAGGAAGACCTGTATGTGTACTTATGCACACAGAAATGGGGAATGGAGTTGATTTCATGATGGGAACCCATGCCTGGCATGGAAAAGCCCCCAATGATGAGCAACTGGAAATTGCCCTGGCACAAAACCCCGAAACTCTCGGAGACTACTGATAGAAAGTTGGCAGTTGCCACTTAAAACGCACTGCGATCAATCGGACAATGATCACCATTAGGGTGGTAAACAGTTGATTGATCCAGACTTCCACCTGGAAATGATTGAGAACAATGTAGGTCGTCGCACCAATGATGCAGGCCGTGGCATAGATTTCCCTGTGAAAAATAAGAGGGCTCTCGTTGCTCAGGGTATCGCGAATCACTCCACCGAATGTAGCCGTGATCATACCCAGTGAAATGCAGATAACAGGGTGAAAGCCATGCTGAAGTCCAATCTCTGTTCCGATAATCGTAAAAATGCCCAATCCTATTGCGTCGAAGAGGAAAAGGGACCGGCTCAGGTAACCGATTTTTTTTCTAAGCACAATGGCCAGAATAACGGCTATGAAAATAATGTAGATATAATTCAGGTCAGCCATCCAGGTGATGGGGTAGGTATTGATCAGCACATCCCGCAAGGTCCCTCCGCCAACTGCCGTTACAAAGGCAATGACAAAAATTCCGAATCCGTCCATTTTTTTGTTGATCGCGAACAATGCCCCGGAAATTGCAAAGGAGGCAGTTCCCGCCAGGTCCCAAATATTGAATATCGTCATCGTCTAGAAAATTGAGAAGGGTTGTTCGTCAGAGACTGGTCGCAATGGTTTTGTAATTTCGGTAGCGTTCAAAAATGTCCCGGACATAATCATAAGGTTCCGAGCCTCTCGCGTAACCGTGCTGCACGATCGGGTCGTTGAAGTATTTGGGGTTGGACAAGTTCTTTACATAAAAGTCCACCCCGTTGTCCCAGCTCAAAGAGTCTTTACCATACTTCTGTGCCAGACGTTGGGCGTCTCTGATATGGCCGTATCCGCAATTGTAAGAGGCCATTGCAAACTTGATCCTTTGAATTGAATCCGGAATCTGTTCCCAGTAACCGTGCATCCTTTTCAAATAAAGGCTTCCCGCCTTAATATTCTGCTCAGGATCATTGAGGTCTTTGACCCCAAGCTCTTCTGCGGTAGTGGGCATCAACTGCATGAGACCTTCAGCACCCGACCAGCTCTTTCGGTTGTTTCGGAACATAGACTCCTGGTAGATCAGTGATTTCACAAGTATCCAATCCCAACCCAAATCCTTGGAGTACTTTTTGACCATTTCATCGTATTTGCTGAATTTTCCAGTCACCCCCGTATAATACTCGCTATCGAGGCGCCTGTTGAAATACTTTCTGTTTTCAAAGTATTTTCTGTAGATCACATTGTAATCAGGCTTGGACTTTATTTCAACCAATCCCTGGTTAATCGTATTCAACAACTCTGGTGATGTTTTGCGGACCGCCCACCCGATGCGCTGCGACAAACTTATCGGAGTGCTTACGTCGATAACGGGAAAATAACTCTTGTGAATCGCCGCTTTGTTGTAATCGATCACGGAATAGCGAATCTCACCCATAGCCACTTTTTGTATGATCTCTTCATCACTCATGGATCCGGGCAAAATATTTATGTGAACCTTGCCCCCGAGCTCATTGCTCAATTCTTTGACCCTTCTGTAATAGGAGGAATTCTTTCTCACGCTGATCGTATCGCCGATGAGTTCTGTCACATCCTGGATCAGGGTTTTGTCGATCTGATCGAGCGTCATTTTTCTCCAATTGTCGGGTTTCTTTTGGACCAGTGCCTGATGGGTAATCAGGTAAGGTTCGGTAAAGTCTACCAGTTCCTTTCTGTCTGAGGTAATGGTGTATCCAAGAGCAATAATATCGCCTTCGCCGCGATTCAGCATGGGGATCACAGAATCCACATTTCTGGCCAAAACTACTTCAAGGCCCACATGCAGGTGATCCGCAAGCCTTTTGAACAATTCGTATTCAAAACCCATGGTTTGGCCCTTGTAGATAAAATATCCCGTAGGAGAGTAGGTCGTGATCACCCTGAGGACACCATTGTCGATGATCTGGGGGAGGTCGTAGGCAACCGGGACAATGCCTTTTTCCATACTCTTTGAAGAATTTTTGTCTGGTCCACAGGAACTTATAGTTGAAATAAGAACCAGGATCAGGATCAGACTTTTGGTCAAAGAGGTTGAATTCATTTTCAAAGCTTTGGTCGACTTGATAAAGCAAGCTGATCAAATATAGGAAATTATGAAAAGATTCAAAATTCAGTTGAACAGGGTCTTGTCAGGAGATGTGCCCCGCGAAAAGATGCTAGATGTCGGAGAACTTCTTCTTTCTCATGATGAAATGCTGCCAGACGATGCTAAAGCAATAGAAATAACGGGTTTGTTTGAAGGAGAGCTTTCTTCTCTTTCTCATCATTCCCGGCAAATGAGCATAAAAGCTCAGGTGCGCCTTGAGGATCGACCAGGTATGGATCGGCCTCAATTCGACGATGAATTTGATGCCAGCAACGGCGTCGAGAAGCAGTCGAAACAGAACTACAAGAAAAACATAGCGTTTCGGTACATTCTTGGAGATTGTGTAGAGTGAATTTCTGAAGTTCAGAAAGGTCTTGCGCGGGTGGGATTCCCGAAGCGTTGCACCTCCGACGTGATAGACGGTCGAAGCACCAACATATCTGACCTCAAAACCTTCGTTTTGAACTCTCCAGCACAGATCGATTTCCTCCTGGTGGGCAAAGTAGTCCTCATCAAACCCGCCCAGCTCGTGGTAGAGTTTTGATCGAATAAAAAAACAGGCTCCGGAAGCCCAAAAGATATTTGTGCTGTCATCAAATTGACCTTTATCTTCTTCCAACTCCATGAATATGCGGCCACGACAAAAAGGGTAACCCATAAAATCCACGAAACCGCCACCTGCTCCTGCGTATTCGAACTTCGATCTGTCCTTGAAATCGAGTAGTTTTGGCTGTACGATTCCGGTGTTATCATTTTGTTCGAATTCGCGGATCACAGGAGCCAGCCATCCTTCACTGACCTCAATGTCTGAATTGACAAGAGCATAAACATCCGCATTGATCCGGGACAAAGCGTCATTGTAGCCTTTTGCGTAGCCGCCGTTTTTTTCATTCTGGATGATTCCGACCCCGGGATAGGCCTTCCTAAGGAACTCTATAGAGTCATCCGAGGAATTGTTGTCCGCAACGTAAATATCGGCTTGGCCCTGGGAAAACTGCACTACGGAGGGCAGAAACTTTTTCAACAGTTCCCGTCCGTTCCAGTTCAAGATCACAATTGCGATTTTCAATGCTGTCCTGCCTTTGATTGAAGCACTGCAAACATAGGACATTTAAGCAACCTGCGCCACATTCGAAAACAAATATTAAACGCAGTTGGGAATATCCTTCAGAAACTTGTATTCCCGGGCTTCGTGATCCATTTGGCAGATGAAGTGCTCGAGGCCATTGGTGACGATCAGATAGTTGGCTTTCATTTGCAAATTATACCGCGCTATCTGGTCAAAGGTGCTCTGGCTGATTTTGACATGCGGCGCTTTGCACTCAACGATGATCTCTGCTTCACCCTTTCTGTCAAATACCATGATATCGGTCCTTTTGATCATGTTTTCCACTGTGCATTGCTTTTCCACTGCAATGAGAGAACGGGGATAGTCTTTGTCGTTCACAAGGTATTCCACGAAGTGCTGACGCACCCATTCTTCATCCGTCAAAAGGACCTCTTTTTTTCGATTCCGGTCAAAAATGTACAGCTTATTTTCTTTACTTTTGATCCGAAACGGATACTGAGGCAGATTTAATCGTATCATAGGATAAAAATACGTATTTGACCGTATTTATGAACAGAATTCGACAGATCGTAGAAGATATTAACACAGGCAATACCAAGCCCATTTATTTTTTGATGGGGGAGGAGGCGTACTACATCGACAAGATATCGGATTATATCGAAAAAAATCTACTGACCGAAGAAGAAAAAGGTTTCAATCAGATGGTTTTTTACGGCAGGGACGTATCTGTAGAAGATGTAATCTCACAGGCCAAACGCTATCCAATGATGTCTGAAAAACAGGTGGTTATCGTCAAAGAAGCCCAGGATCTTTTCAAAACCATCGATCGCTTCCAGTCTTATGCCGAAAATCCACAGCCAACTACTGTGCTCGTGATATGCTACAAATACAAGTCTCTTGACAAACGCAAGAAGCTGGGCAAGATCATAGCGGAAAAAGGTGTGCTCTTCGAAAGCAAAAAACTCTACGAGAACCAGGTAGGTGATTGGATCAGTGCCAACCTGAAGGAAAGAGGCTACGACATCGAACCCAAGGCAGCGCATATGCTGGTTGAATTTCTTGGGACAGACCTGTCGAAAATTGACAATGAATTGGAGAAATTGGCGCTTATCCTGGATAAAGGAACCGTGATCAATGCCTTTCAAGTCGAAGAGAATATCGGTATCAGCAAGGATTACAATAATTTTGAGTTGCGCAAGGCAATCGGGGAAAAGCAGTTTGTTCGAGCCAATCAAATCATAAATTACTTTGCTGAGAATCCGAAGACCCATCCACTGGTTATGACGATTTCCCTGCTTAACAGTTTCTTTACCCAATTGCTTCTCTATCACGGCCTGAAGGACAAGGGTAGAATCAATGTGGCAAAGATGCTGAAAGTCAACCCATACTTTGTGCCGGAATATCAAAGGGCGGGCGTTAATTACCCTATGCGAAAAGTTGCACAGGTGATTTCTTATCTGCGCGAGGCCGATTTGAAAAGCAAAGGAGTTGGAGCGAGCAATTTATCTCATTCGGATATTCTCAAGCAGCTTCTATTTAAAATCATGCATTGATAATCATCAGATTACTGCCCGGCAAGATAGTTTCGATCGCCGAAGATGGCGCTTCCCACACGAATCATGTTGCTTCCATGTTTCAGCGCTATTTCGTAATCGCCACTCATTCCCATGGACAACACTTCCAGTTGACATCCCCTGGCTCGCATTTTTTCGTAGAATGCACTTAGCTCAGCAAATTCAGAGGCTATCTGCTCCTTGTCATCAGTGAAGGTAGCCATGCCCATTAAGCCTTTTATCCTGATGTTTCCCAGGTCATGGAGCTGCTGTGAAAATAGAATTTGCTCAATCTGACTGAACTCCAATCCGAATTTTGTCTCCTCTTTAGCAATACGGGCCTGCAGGAGGCAATCTATGACCCTGTCGTGCTTTTTTGCCTGTTTGTCGATTTCAACCAGGGTGGTCATTTTATCAACCCCGTGAATAAGATTCACGAAATGAGCCATGTACTTGACCTTGTTCCTTTGAAGATGCCCGATCATGTGCCATTCGATGTCCTTGGGCAGAGCCTCGTATTTATTGACCATTTCCTGTACCTTGTTCTCACCGAATATGCGATGTCCCTCCCTGTATGCCTCCTTGATATCCTCAATGGGCTTGGTCTTGGATACGGCAACCAGAACTACCTCTTGCGGAATACTTTCTACTATTTCTTTATAATTATGATTTATAAACATTTAAGAAGTTTAGTTAAATAATTACTTCAATTGAAAAATAGTAAGTGCACTTCTCAATTTAGGCTCCACATAGGTACTTTTCGGAGGCATGATCAGGCCTTGATCTGAAACGCTTTTCATCTGTTCCACAGAAACAGGATAGGTTGCGAATCCAACCTGGTAATCTCCCGAATCTACAAGGTTTTTAAGCTGCATTTCATTGCCGCTTTCAGGAAGATAAAACAAATTTTTATCACCCCTCGGGTCATCAATTCCCAATATGGGATGCAATACTGTATTGTAAAGGACCTGAGGATCGAGATCATCAAGAACGGATTCGGGCTGAAATGCAGATTTTCTTAGATAGAGCTTATAGTATTCTCCATCGAGGTACATTGAAAAATGATGTTTCCTGGATGGGCGATAATATTGATTTCCCAGGTTTTTAATCCGGAAATACTGATCCAAACGGATCAGAAAAGTCTCTTTGTCCATCTCTCCCAAATTTCGAATAAAACGATAAAAAGGAGAAATTCTCAATTGGGATTCCGGTATGAAATAGGCCATGAAATTCGAGCAAGGGTTACTACGCTCATCTCCATCGAAATTTTGTTGTTTCTTGTTTCTCAGATAAAGAGAAGACGCCGTCCTGTGATGTCCGTCGGCAATGTAGAGTGACTCCATACCGCGGAATGCCCTGGAAATCTCCTCGATTTCCTTTTGCTCCCTAATCAACCAAAGCTTATGGGTTCTCTCCTTGTTTGTGGTAAACTCATATTCGGGACGTTGCCGGCTATAATTGTCATAAACCGATTGCAGGTGGGAATCATCCTTATGAGTGATTAGCACCGGCTCAGCATTAAAACCAGTTATCTCCAGGTACTCGCCAAATAATTCTTCCCGGTCACGAATCGTTTTCTCGTGTTTCTTAATGATGTTGTTTTCGTAGTCATCCAGAGAAGCCAGTCCGATAATACCCCAAAATCTAACATTCAGATACTCCTTCTGGTGCAAATAGAAAGCGGGTTTGTCATCCTGAAGCAAGACCCCGTTTTCAAGGAATTCCTCATAGCGGTTGTGCACCATTCTGAATCGCTCTTTTCCGGTAACGCGCTTGTGGTATTTGAATCCGGGGCGCAGAACGTGCAAAAAGGAGTAGGGGTTGTACTCGAGAATGCAGTTTCGCTCTTTCTTTCTGTAAAGCTCATACGACCTGGTCGTAACAAGAGAAACCTTGTCACGGGTCGGCCGAACCGCTCTAAAGGGATTGACCGTCGCCATCAAACATCAGTTGAGAATTTTGATGATCTGCTCGGCCAGTTCTTCGCCTATTCGGGTTTGAGCTTCCTGAGTAGCTGCTCCAATATGAGGTGTCAGCGAAATTTTTGGGTTCATCAACAATTTGATCTCAGGATTTGGCTCGTTTTCGAACACATCCAAGGCCGCGTTTGACACTTTGCCCGACTCAATGGCCTCGATCAACGCCTTTTCATCAATTACCCCTCCACGGGCTGCATTCACGATGCCCACTCCGTCTTTCATGATTTCGAACTCTTTCGTACTGATCACGTAATCATCCTGAGCGGGAACGTGAAGAGATATGAAGTCGGCTTGTTCAAGGACGGCCTCTTTCGAAATTGTGTCAATGGTGAAATTCACT
>JAUIKV010000019.1 GCA_030430615.1 Bacteroidia bacterium | reverse complement strand
GCCTGTGAAGGAAGAGCCCGCTGAACTAACTTCAGTCAAAGAAGAACTGGCCGTAGACCAGGTGTCTGTTACCGCCATGAAGAAGAATGGCAATGGAAAATACCAGGTCACAAGCAACGCCAATAAAACGGATCTTATCAAGGTTACTTTCAAACTCAAAAGCCAAAAGAAAGGTGAGATTGGAAGGAAAGAGGCTCATTTGGTCATGCAAAACCCAGAAGGCAGTGTTGCCGAAGCTAAAGGGATCTTTACGATCAAAGAATCTCAGACCGAATCAAAATATACAGATCATGCGATCATCAACTACAACAATCATGATGTTGACGTCACGATGTTCGTTCAGCGCAAGGGCAACCAGTTCGAGAAAGGTGTCTACCCTATCAAACTTTTTGTTGAAGGCGAGTTGATGGCTGTGTCGAATCTGAACCTGCAAAACGCAAACTAGAAACCAATCAAATTTCACTGAAAAGCCCTGGAGATCATCCAGGGCTTTTTTTATGTCATTTTTTTAGTTGAAGTGAAGCACAGACTCATCGCAACCAGCAGCTATTCGGGTGAAATAAATATCTTTGACAAAACTCTGAAAAATGTGGCTATCGGGCTTCACAAGATTGCTGATCTTACTGCTTTTCGCGACGGGAACCCATGCGCTTCGGTCACAATCGGACTTCAGCTCCTCCTGGGAGGATTTTTTTTCGTATAACAACGTCAAGGACTTTGTCGTTGTGAATGAAAGGATTTATGCCGTTGCTGACAATGCTGCCTTCATTTACGACCTGAATTCGGAAGAGATGAGAAAGATTTCTTCGGTTCAGGGTCTTTCAGGTAAAGAGACCACTTGCCTGCTTTACAGCGAATCGACCGAGAGGTTTGTCATCGGCTACGAATCCGGGTTGATTGAAGTGATTGACTCCGACGGAAAGATCACCATAGCAAATGATATTGAAAGACTCGATATTTCGGGTCAGAAACAAATCAATCACATCGAGGAATACGAGAAGACGATTTATTTGTCTACTCCGTTTGGGATTGTCGGTTATGACCTTGAGAACCTGAATTTCGGGGATACCTACTATATCGATGAGGGCTCGAACCCCGTTTTTGTCAATCAAACCACCATCGATGCTGGAACGATCTATGCAGCTACAGTCAAGGGAATATACACGGCGGATATAACTGACCCGAACCTGATTGATTTTAACAGGTGGTTGCAACCTGAGGGTGAACTGACCGGGAACTTTTCCGCTATAGAGGTTTTTGATCAATCCGTTTTCACCTCGAAAGGCAACGTACTTTATCGATTCACAGATATTGACCAACTCGAGAACGCTGGAAGCTTTGGTCGGAATATAATCGATCTGAAGGCTTCCGAACGGTTTTTGAGCCTGACTAATTCAAGAGGGACATCCGTATTGGACACTGATTTGAACCTGGTGCATACTTCTGTTCCTGACGGGACCTATGATTTTCAGGCCCAGACATCATTTGCCACAGGCAACAGATCCTATTTGGGAACCACCTCCTTTGGAATTCTTCAGCAGTCATTTTCAGAAACCAGTTATAAGGAGATCCATCCTGAAGGCCCCACTTCGAACCAGGTCTTTTCTATCGCTGCCAAGAACAATCAACTTTGGGTGGTTTACGGGGGATATGACGGTGCATTTACGCCTTTGGGCAAAAGACTTGGCTATTCCCATTACAATGGTTCAGCTCTGGAATCCGGTACCTGGACAAACCAGGACTATGACCCTGAATTTCCGGCCAGAGATCTGGTCAACGTCACCTTTGACCCTGAAAACGACAATCGGGTATTTATCAGTTCCTGGAACAGCGGAATGCTTGTTGTGGAGAATGATGAGCCACAGATTCTTTGGAACGACACAAACAGCGGATTGGAGGATTTGTACCCCGAAGGTTCGCCGGATACCAGCATAAGGATCAATGGAGCGTCTTTTGATTCGAGAGGAAACCTTTGGGTGGCCAACGCATGGGTGCCAAATCGAGTAAAAAAGTATGATACGAATGGGGTTTGGAAGAGCGGAGATCTGAGCTCGATAATCACGAATCCGGCCTTTGGTCTGACTGAACTTGTGCTGGATCGGAGTGGCAGCGTTTGGATCGGGTCGAGGAGGAATGGCGCCTTGGTGTATAACGAGTCAGGAGATCGAAAACGCGCCCTGATCACCGAGGCGACAAAAGGCTCCCTGCCTGACCTCAATGTGAGAACCCTGGCCGTAGATCGAAACAACCGGATCTGGATCGGAACCCAGAAGGGCCTGGTCGTCTTTTCGGATGCGCCAGGATTGTTTGATGCCGATATTTATGACGCGGAACCCGTGATTGTCGAAGATGACGGGGTCCCACGGAGGTTGCTGGGTGATCAACCCGTCAACAGCATCGCAATTGATGGGGCCGAAAACAAATGGTTCGGGACAGATACGGGAGGCGTTTTAGGCACCAATCCCTCGGGTACCGAAACACTATACGTATTCAACAAGGACAACTCACCCTTGCCTTCCAATCGTGTTCTCAAAGTTCAAGTAGACGACTCTGATGGGAGGGTCTACTTCGCCACCGACAAGGGAATCGTTGCTTTTGACAGCGGAGTGGCCCCTTATGGGGAAAGCCTGGAAGAGGTCTATGCCTATCCGAACCCTGCGCGAAAAAATCACGAGTTCATTACAATTGACGGTAGAAATGGAACTCATCTGCCCAGAGGCACGAATGTAAAAATCCTGGATGCTTCAGGCCGGTTGGTTCATGAGACCAATGTGGAAGTCGGACAGGAAGCCGGGGGAGGCAAAGTGACCTGGGACAGAACGAATCTCCGTGGAAGAAAGGTTGCCTCAGGGGTATACATAGTCCTTCTAACCCTTCCGGATACGTCAGAAACGGCTTCTACCAAGATTGCCATTATCAATTAAGAAGCTTGAGCATGCTTGTAAAGACAAAAGCCATAGTCATGACCTCCGTCAAATACGGGGATTCTGACTTGATTGTCAAATGTCTGACACAAGAGGGAATGAGATCGTATATGCTCAGGCGCATATTTGGTTCGAAAAGCAAAAAAGTCAAAATAGCATATTTTCAGCCGCTGTCTTTATTGGAGCTGACAGCGAATCACAACAAGAAAGGAAGGTTGAACAGCGTGAGGGAAGTAAGGGTCTCTTATTTCCAGGAAACTATACCCGTTGACATTCAAAAACAGTCAATTGCCTTGTTCCTTGCCGAGGTGATGGCCTCTTCCATTCGAGAGGAAGAATCGAACCCTTCCCTGTTTGAGTTTGTCGAGACGGCATTGATTTGGCTGGACACACACAAAAAAGTTGCAAATTTTCACCTGCTTTTTCTTTACAGGCTGACAAGGTATTTGGGATTCAATCCGGATGTCAAACATTCTGGAGAAGAGTACTTTGACCTTATCGACGGTTCTTTTTCACGATCGAGGCCGATCAATCCCTTTATCGAAAAGGAAAAATTAGTGCTTTTCAGATCTCTGATCGGCATAAATTTTGATAGCATGGATAGTTTGAAGTGGAATGCCCGTAACAGGCAAGATTTGATGGAAGTTTTGTTGAGTTACTACGCATTGCACCTTGAAGGCTTTAAAGAGCCGAGATCTCTAAACGTATTAAAGGACGTGTTCAATGAAATTTCTTAACCTGGTGATTTTTGTCCTGCTTGGGCATTTTTGTGTTGCGCAAAAATGCGTGGTGGTCGACAAGGATTCTGAATTTCCCATCAGCGCTGTTCAGGTTATTAACGAAGACGGCAGCAAGACGGCCATCTCTGACAGAAATGGCATTGTTGACCTCAGTGTTTTCGACGACATGGAACTATTGACCTTTACCCATGTCAGCTACGTCGAGCTGGAGCTGCTCAAGAAGCAGATTCGCAAGGATTTCATCACTGTCTACATGCAGTTCAAGACCGAATTGCTCCGCGAAGTGTTTGTGTCGGCCACCAAGGACAAGGAGGAACGGTCCCGAATAGCGGAGGAGACTGCTGTTTTTTCCGTCAAGGACATACAGAATGTAGTCCCGCAAACCTCGGCCGACATGCTCAGTCACGTCCCCGGGGTAAAAGTGCAGAAGACCCAGTTCGGTGGCGGAAGCCCGGTGCTTAGAGGGATGGAGGCCAATAGAATTTTATTGGTTGTTGACGGAGTTCGCATGAACAACGCTATTTATAGAAAAGGGCACCTGCAAAACTCGATCACGATTGCCCCGAGCATGCTCGACAAGACCGAAGTGCTGTTTGGGCCCTCTTCGGTTATATATGGATCGGATGCACTTGGTGGGGTCATTCATTATTACACCAGAAGACCACGGGTTTCAGAACGACCTGACGTGAGCCTGGATGTGCTGATGCGCTACGGAACGGTCAACAACGAGAACACGGTTTCAGCAGGTGTGGAGGTACAATTGAAGAATTTCGCTTCGTTTACAAACATTTCTCACAGCAAGTTCGGAGACCTCAGAATGGGCGAGAACAGACCACATGGATTTCGCGAATGGGGCAAGCAATACCAGTATTCCAACAATACTGACAGATACTACAACCCGGAGCCTGTAGACAACTCGAATCCGAACAAGCAGCGCAGGGTAGGATATGAACAGACCGATTTTTTACAGAAGTTTTTCATTCCCTTCAAGAACAAAAGTGAACTCGATTTCAACATTCAATACAGCACTTCGACAGACATTAACAGGTTTGACCGACTGACGGAAACCACGGCTGACGGGGATCTGAAGTTTGCCGAATGGTACTATGGTCCGCAGGATCGATTCCTTTTTTCGACGCAGTACAGGATCAAACCCGAATCGAAATGGATGGACCAGGGAACTTTCACTGTGGCCTACCAAAACATCGAGGAATCCAGGGTGAACCGAAAGTTCTCGGATCTGAATCGTAATTCGCGATTCGAGAATGTTGACGTCTACAGCTTAAATGGGGACTTCACGAAGAATCTCAATCCGGAAGTGCATCGGAACCTTGGATATGGATTTGAGATCTCCTACAATGACGTTGAGTCGACCTCGAAAGGTGAAGTGCTCCAAGTGGATGGAAATTCGGTGATCGGCGTAGAGGACACATATGTTGTTCAAACCCGGTATCCGGATGGAGGCAGCAACTATATGAGTTCTGCTGTTTACGCAAGTTATCGCCAGGATCTGGGAGACAGATCGACCCTCAATACAGGGATCCGATTGACCAATACCGTTCTTAATGCCAAATGGATAGACACTACATATATCAAGTTGCCCGACAGTAGCATTCACCTGATGAACACGGCAGTGACCGCTACAGTAGGGTACACTTACAGACCGCAGGAGTCCTGGCAACTGAACGGGGTGCTTTCTTCAGGGTTCAGGTCGCCCAACATTGACGATATCGGCAAAGTCCGGGAGAAAAACGGAGACGTAACTGTACCTAACGCCGATCTGGAGCCCGAATTCGCATATAATTTTGAGGCAGGGGCGCTGAAATATTTCGACGAAAGAAGGTCTTATATCGGCTTTACGACCTATTACACCTTGCTCAACAACTACATCATCCGCGCCCCCTTTGAGCTCGATGGGAGTTCAACGATCATTTATGACGGAGAAGAAGCCAACGTAGTGGCGAACGTGAACAAGGGCAATGCCTATATTGTGGGCGGAACGCTCAACTTCAAAGGCGCCCTGTCAAACACCTGGAATACCCGAGCCTCGGTCACCTACACCCAGGGAACGGCTTATGATACCAAAGAGCCTCTGTCTTCCATTCCTCCGCTCTTCGGCAACGTCGAATTCAACTATGCAAAGAACAGGATAGAGACAGGGGTCAGTGTGATCTTTAATGGAAGGAAGAGGGCTTCAGACTACAATGTGTCTGAAGGGATCGACAACCTGAACCAAACACCCTTTCTCGAAGAAGAAAACACCTATTACGGCACACCTTCCTGGTATACAATTAACTACTACATTCGACTTAAAAGCTCTAAGAACATTGACTTCTTAGTCAATCTGGACAACATCCTTGATCATCACTACAAGGAGTTTGCATCCGCGATCAGCGCACCTGGGAGAAACATCTCCTTCACGGTGATAGGCAGCTTCTAAAGCCCATCTGCAAGTTCCCTCCAGCCGACAAGCTTGATATTTCTATCCGAAATGAGCTGTCTGCATTTGGCGCTTGTAAAAAACTCTGTGTCAACTTGCCTCCAGGCGGATCCGAAATTAGGGTGATCTATCGTTATTTCACGCATTTCTTCATCGTCATAGGCAGGATGGATAAGGATCATATGGAGTCCAGGTTGCAGATTTTGAAGGGTGTTTTGGTAGAACTCTCCGAGCTTGTTCTGTTGAAAGTCATTGAAATCCCCGTAGTGAACAAATGGTATCTCAAAGTCTTCCGGCCTCAGGACCTGTTTTGGGTCCAATCTTGAAATTTCCGACAAAAGACGACTATTGATCAAAACGGGAAGACCAAATTCCCTGCCTGCCTCCCTGTAGATGTCAAAAAAGTCCCTGGAAATACCCATGGAATACATATGTGAGTCTATATGACTGGGGCGCAGGCCATAGTTTAGTCCTTTGTTGATTTGGGCATATACTTCTTCACGCACCTCTTCTGGCTTTGCGTTTTCAAGGAGGGTCTTTCGATCTTTGAAAAAATGACCATCGGCATCGACCAGACTGGGAACCTCCGACGGGGAAAGTACAGGTCCGAAGCGTTTCTGCTTCCATTCGCAGGTCAGAGTCAGATGGATGCCGTGATCGAAATGTGAGTTTTTGCTTAAATAGGCTGCCATTTCCTCAAAACCCTGGCAATTGACCATCACGCTGCAGGAATTAACCGATCCTTTTTCAAGACATTCCATGGTTGCCTTGTTTTCAGAATGGCACAAACCGGCATCATCGGCGTGTATCATCAGATAAATCGCATCTCTATCCATTGCATTCATAGACAGCATCATTCATATATCCGGATGATTTGTCCGCGTATTCGCCCTTCAACGCTCCGAACGTATCCGCTAATCACCTTGTTCATAGGCACGGCATTGAATCCCGGAAAGAAGGTCTTGTACTTTTCATAGGCATCTTCCACAAGGCCCGGAGCCACTGCATTGATGCGGATATCGTTTTCAATCTCCAAACTGGCTGCTTTGACAAAGCTGTGAATGGCTCCATTTACAAGTGCAGCGCTGGTGGTGCGGGCCACAGGATCTTCTCCGAGTATACCAGTTGTCAGGGTAAAGGACCCCCCTGAGTTGATGAAGTCCTTGCCAATTCGCACCAGGTTGATCTGGCCCATCAATTTGCTGCGGATGCCAATGTAGAAATCCTCTTCTGTAAGATCGTTGAAATTATCCCATTTTGCCTCTCCTGCCGTGCAAACAACGGCATCGATCAGCGGAACCTGTTCAAACATCCTAAGGATAGAATCCTTGTCTTTGATATCCACCTGCACATCGGCATTCTTGCGTCCGGCAACGACGACCTCGTGCTTTTCGTTGAGATGGGCGGCCACCTTCTTGCCAATGGTTCCGTTTCCACCTATAAGTAAAATTTTCATGGAATTGAATTTTGTGCCTTTGATTCAATTAAAGGTACAAAATATAGCGAACCTTAGTCTTTTAGTTCCTCCAATAGATTTCGTGCCCCTTTGGCTGCTGAAGAATAGTGTTTCCATACCCATTTGGAAAAAAGAAAGTGAAAAACCAGGGCAAGTGGAATGTACCAGATCCAGAGCTTTGCATCCAGGAGCAGATCCTTGCCGCGCATCAATTTGCCCGCCACGGGAAGCACGGCCAGAGAAAATACAAACCCGAGGTAGTACCCTGCTTTCTGGACTTTGACAAACCTGTCTTTCTCTTTGGCGTATTGGATCAGGGTTTCGCGATAAGAGTTTTGCCCGAGATTGATCTGTTTCATTCTATCAATTGACCTCAACGACAGGATGGGCAGTACGATGCAAAAGACCACACAGATGATGCCGCAGAGCGTTAGATACCAGGTGTCGAGTTTCTCAAAGTTGAAAAGGGCATAGGCCGCCATGCCAAAGCAAACGACGGTTCCCACGGTTTCAGGCAAAGAAATTTGACTCAGTTTGTCCCTGTACTTTTGCCTGGTCATTTGAACAACCATCTTATCTGTCAAAAGCTTCTGACGTTCGAGCTCTTCACTCATGTTTTCCCAAAGTCCTTTCATTTCTTCAAGTTCCATGCGTTCTCAATTAGAAATTTGTCGTTTTAGTTTTTCTTTGATTCGAGAGATACGGGTTCCCACATTGGTGGTGCTAAAACCCGTTATGCTGGCTATCTCTTCGTGACGCTTGCCTTCCAGGTAAAGCAGGATGATACCCTTTTCCACAACACTGAGCCCCTGAATGCTCTTGTACAACCATTCTATTCGCTCCTCCATGACCGGGTCGAACGGTTCCATCTTGAAATTGTCCAATCCTTCAGAAGAAACCTTTTTGACCTTCGATTTGTCTTTTTTCAAAAAGGAAATCGCCGTATTTAGTGCGACCCTGTACATCCACGTGCTCCATTTGGACCGGTTGTCGAAAGATTCGTATGACCGCCAAAGCTGATATACGATCTCCTGGTAGAGGTCCTTCTGGTCCTCTTCCTGGTCGAAGTAGACGCGGGAGATCTTGTAAATGATCCCTTCATGTTCCCGGATCAACCGTATGAAGTCACTTTGTTTGTTCAATGTCTGTCAGATCAACACCTTGAGGTTTTTTCTTTTTGAATCAGATCGTTCAAAAGACTGACTTGTAGGCCTGCCGCAAATACGAGTCCGCCAAAGATATATTTGTACTCGGGCAGATCCTTGGCGAAAAAGGAAACCAGCAGGATTACAGCCGCCCAGATCAGTGCGTTGATGATTGAAAATCGTTTCATAGGATAGAGTTTTAAGTTGTTTCGGATAGTTAGTCACTCGAACCGAAAAAAAATCACACTGATTCACGTTTTTTTTTGAAAAACCGATGTTTCAAGGAGCATGTGGTTTCGGAATACGCCAAACATTGGCCTCGAAATCCACGATTCCACTCATTTCTTCAACAACCACATGATCAATAACATCAATTCCCTTTTGCGCCATATTTTCAAAGGTATCGATTCCATCATTCTCAAAATTCTGCCGGGTTCTGTGGATTTTGAATCTATCGGAGAGGTTCGTGCCAAAAGCCGCCTCAACTCCGGATTTTCCGATCATAAAACCGATGAGGCCTCCCCATGTCGCTGTTGGATTGTCTGAATCCCATCCGCAAAGGGCTCCGATTTTGATCGTTTCCCGAAGATCCCCTTTTCCGTAGAAAAGACTGACCAGGCTTGCTGCAAAATTGATTCCTGAAGCGAAGCATCCGTTGCAGTACAAATTTTTGGAAGTGAGGTCGTAACCGTCCTGCTGCTCTACTTGATATCGCTGATAAACAGCGTCCCGGGCCTCTTCCCAGGAGCTTCCCTCTATATAATGCATCTTAACGAAATCATACATTGCAGCGGCATAAGAGGAATCCGGCAGATTGAGTCTCGAAGCATCTGCCATCCAAATGAGCCGATCAGCTATTGATTTTTCGGAATCAGAACTAGCGGCGAGCGAATGCATTGAAACATAAAACTCAGAGATCCAGGCGGCATCGGCATAGGCCGAGGTTCTGATGGGTAAATGTGCCATCTTCAAAGCCACATCGGGTCTACCCGGTGCCAGCAGGCCAAAGATCTCTGTTGTCAACTGGGCATCAATCATCATATAATTCGAATTGTTCCTCGGATGGCCGGTTTGAGGAGGAAGAATTCCCTCACGCATCAGATCGAATGCTGTTTGATTAGAGACCCAAAGAAAATTCTCCTCCTCCTGGCGGATATGACGGAGCCAGCCTTCGCGGATTTGCTCCGGACTGAGCACCGAGGTCCTGTTCGCGTGAAGAAGATGCTGGTACATGTACTCTATGTCTGTATCGTCGTCAGCTCCCCAGATGCTGTCTTTTCCGATCAGCACATAGTCAATGGTTTCTGAAAGACCGCTTGGAAGGCCTTCACCCCAAATGCTGGGCTGATCGGGCTTGCCCCAATCATCCCGCGTGTAAAACGGCCCGGTTCGGATCTCCCCGATGTTGCCGATCTTATCCATTTCGGTGACAAGCCCCGTCCAGTTGGCAATGCATTGTCCCAACCAGAAACCATAGAGCTGATCCTTGTAATCTGATCTGGAAACAATCAATGCGTCCGGCTCCTTACCCATTTTACAACCTAAAAAGCATATTAGACAGGCAAGTACAAAATATAGGCAGGCTCGTTTCATTTCAAACGCTATCTGGCCTGACTGGACTTGAAGGCTCCGAGCTCTTCGAAACACTTGCGCGGCATGCCGCATAGGGACGAGACATACGAATCAGGTTTAGGATTAGAATCTTAAAAATAAGAATTTTCAGCACGAAAAAAGGGCCTGTTTCAAAATGAAAGACCCTTTTTTGCCAATTCTCCTGAGCAATGAGACTTCTCTCAGGCTCTTGGTTGAATGTTCTGGTTGACCCGGAATAAGTTACCGGGATCGTATTTGGATTTAATGTCAACCAGGCGCTTGTAGTTTTCACCGTAACTCGCTTTTACCCTTTCCTGGCCCTCATCCATCATAAAATTCGTATAGGCCCCTCCAGAGGAATAGGGATGGAGTGCTTCCTGGTATTCTTTGGCCCATTTAGTTATTTTGGCCGCATTGGCCGGGTCCGGATCCACTCCGACAAAAACCCCGGCGTATTTGGCGTCCCGATAGGCCCAGGGCGTATCAGTGGCCGAAGGTCGGCTGGCCGCTCCACTTAGCGGATACAAATGCATTTGAGACAGAGGTGTAGGAATATCCTTTCCATACTTCAAATGCTCGGCCCTGGCTTTGGCTCCCAGTTCACTAAAGAAATCAGCCCTCCAATACCATTGCAAACCCGGAGGCATGAGCCCGTCAAAAAGGGTCTGTACGGCAGGATAGGGCATTTCTCCTACGTGCTCAAATACGGGTTCCTTGTCACGGACGGGTTGAAACAGTCCATCGAATTTAGTCGGATCACCCGTATAGCACCAAACAATTCCACAGAATTTCTTCAGGTGAAGGAAGTCAGGGAAAGGGGGCCCGGGAATTACCATAGTGGCCACAAAGCCATTGAGGTCTTCGGGGGCATTGTGAATAAATTCATGATACCACTCCATGATTTCCTCGGTACGTTCAATGGGCCACAGAGTAGGCCCTCCTATAACGTTTTTGACTGGGTGACCCTGGAATTTGAAGGAAGTAACGATTCCAAAATTTCCTCCACCTCCACGAATCGCCCAATACAAATCAGAGTTCTGATTTTTGTTGACTGTTACAAAAGAACCGTCTGCCAATACCATGTCGGCTTCAAGCAAATTGTCAATTGTGAGGCCGTACTTCCTCGTGAGATGTCCGACACCACCACCTAAGGTCAGCCCGCCTACACCTGTGGTTGAAATGATACCGGCAGGAACAGCCAATCCGAAAGGATGTGTTGCGTGATCCACCTCACCCCAGACGTTACCTCCGCCAACACGTATAGTGTTGTCTGTGGTATTCACTCGTACGAATTTGATTCCGGAAAGATCGATTACAAGACCGTCATCGCAGATTCCCAAGCCGCCGCCATTGTGCCCACCACCTCGAACGGCTATCAGCAGGTTGTTCTCTCTTCCAAAATTCACGCAGGCAATGACATCGGCCACGTCGATGCAGCGAACAATGATACCCGGCTTTTTATCGATCATTCCGTTATACACTTTCCGCACTTCGTCGTAATTGTCGCTTTGGGGAAGGACGATGTCTCCTCTTACCCCGGAGCGTAGCTCCTCTAAATTAATTTCCATTTTTGAACAGGTTTTAGTTATTAAGATTGATTCGTGACAATACAGATTTGTCCACCAACAAGTTAGCCTTAATCTATTTAATAGGGCACTACTATTCAATCAAATGATGAAAAAAATGATTCATTAAGCATTAAGCGAGCAGCAGGTTAAGCTCAATTCATCTCAGAGCGCCGCATAGGCATCGAGTCAATGAGGGCGTAGAGGTCTTCGGGGCGCATAAGTTCGGTTCGACGCAATTTCTCGTCACCGTCAAGACCGATCAAAATCAACTCAAAGCTTTTTTTGGCAGACTTGTAATCAAAATACACCTCAGTGGAAGTTCTCCTGATCGCACTGTCCCCTCCCATGAGATAGAATTCAGGAAAGACCTGCAGCAAAAGAAGTTTTCTTTCCTTCAACTCTTCAGCATCTTGTGAAAAAAGGGAGATCTGTTGTTTCACCAATGGGTCATTCGGATTTTCGGACATGACAAGGAGCACCCTGTTTTTCCATTGGTTCGTGGACAAAGACTGTGACTGTGCATAGTAACACGACAACAATAGCACGAGCAAAAGAAATCGGGTTGAGGATTTCATGAGACTGAGGGAATTTGAATGTGATGAAGATACTCATTTTTTGACCAAGCCGCAAATTGGCCTTGCCGAACTCATAGAACCCCGGGAAAGATTGCCTTCCGCTCTGTTGGGTAATTCTCAAATTTGGTCTTGTACCATTTGTGATGATCAAGGGCCCTGGGGATGAGGTTTGCAGCAGTCCACACAAAGAAAGTGGCCGCAGGACAATTCCAGGCCATGAGGGCAAATCCGGCCCATTGAATGATTTCTCCCAAGTGATTCGGACAGGATATGTATTCGAACAAGAACCCTCTGGGCACCTTGTAACCCACTTCACCGGGTTTGCGAAGCCCAATCAGGATTTGGTCGCTTTTCAAGTTTACAATCGCACCTGCGGCAAAAAGAGAAGCACCTAGAAGAAACTTCCATGAAGAAAAATCATTCGGGATGTAGTTCTCAAAAAACGAAAGGTAGTATCCGTTCAGGCCTGCGTTGACGAGGTTAAAAATGATTGCCGACACAACAATCACAACGGGCATTTTCTTTCCACGGGTTCGAATCCTCATAGGAAAGACAAAGGTCCTGTTTGCATAGTGCAGGAGCCATAGAAAAAGAAGAAGGTAAGCATAAGAACTATGCGAATAGCTGGCTGTGAAGTAAAGAATGCAGACAAAGGAAGGCAGTTCCATAAGGACCCATCCGACCTTGTTCGATATCTGCGGTCCCCAACCGCTTTGCACATGTCTTCCGTAAGGAGCTCTCACATACAGAAGAAGGAAAAAAGTGATCAACGCTATGCCTGTCCAAATAAGACAAAGGATATGGAATAAGTCCTGGCTCATATTTTGTCATTTCTTTTCATCCAAAGAATCAGGTCCCTTACCGATTCTTCAAGGGGTCTGCATCGATGACCCAGCTGTTCAATGGCCTTTGTGGAGTCTACACGCCTCGGTCCTCGCTTAATAGTCAACAGGCTTTCCCTGTTGATCGGCCAACGTAAAGGAACGAATTTTTGGTACACACGAATCAAAGGAAGCATAATCAGGAGAAGCTTCATTGAAATCACCGGCGGAATTCGCGATGGGTTGACAATGCGAGCCAGTTCTTTCAGCGCGTAGAATTGCCCACCTGTGACATAGACCTCTCCTTTTCTTGCTCTATCCATGCTATTGATCACTGTTTGGGAAAAATCCCGAATGTCCAGGAGGTCATATCCTCCGCTGCTGATCATAGGCAATCTTCCAGTGTATAGATCGACTATTGTGCGTCCAAATCGCGAAGGCTGCAGGTCTGGTGGGCCGATAAGGGCCGTGGGTCTGAGAATTACAGCATCCAATCCCTGATTGGAAACCGCATTCAATACTCGTTCTTCGGCGCGCGCCTTGGTCCATCCGTAAAAGAATTCATTCGAATGTATCAAAGGAGATTTCTCATCAAGCACTCTTTCAGGGTTGTTGGGCATTGTTGCAGTGGATGAACTTATATAAACCAATCGAATCTTTTTTTCAACACAATGATCTATGAGTTTCTCTGTCGCGTTAATATTGATCTCATATACATCTTTTCGATTGTCTTCCCCGATTGAAATCACGCTGGCGCAATGGATAAGGATCTCAACACCTTCGAACAGCGATTCGAGCCTTTCAACGTCCTTTAAGTCTCCCCGGACCCATCGGATCTGATTTGACTCCTCGGAAAGCCGGGTGGTTCTAAATAGGCAGTTAAGTTGGTAACCCTGCTGGCTCAGCATCGGGACCAAAACTGATCCCAGGTGACCGGTTGAGCCGGTGACGGCAATTCGAGGAGAGGCCTCTTTATTGTCAATTTTTGCATTGTCACTATTCACCTGAAATTCTTTTTTCGATCTCCTCCCTCAGGATTTCATTGACTGACACTTTAGCTCCCTTGAGCAGGTAAACCTTTGCTCCCTTTTCACGGGCATAGGGATTGGTTATTTCACCAATAAGGTCCACGGATTCAAAAAAGTCTCTTTCCCTCTTCCTTTCGGGATCCTCGTCCCAGGGCCCTTTGACGAGGACAATATTGATGAATTCACCATCGTTCAGTGGATACCAATACATGTAGTCTGCGTCAATAGCAAGAGCTTCACCAGTTTTGTTTTTCGAATAGAAGTTAACGGCCCCTGCCTCACCGTAATTATCGCATTGAACAAGGGTCAGGTCTTTTGAATCGATCTTTTCAAAGGCCCTGTCAACCAGCTGTCCAAGCTCGCTCCAACCCACCATGTCAGCAAAGTCTTGCGGAAGATCGTGTTCACGGCCATCCTCCCATCTGAGGAGACCAAGAGCCTTGAACATATCAGGCTTTTCGACAATCTGGTTGGGTGAAAGAAAGGGAACGATGACAGGAAACAGAGCAGCAGTGACAGCTACAGGAATGAAAAGGAGAACAGGCCGCAGGTAAA
This sequence comes from Bacteroidia bacterium, assembly GCA_030430615.1. Lineage (GTDB taxonomy): Bacteria > Bacteroidota > Bacteroidia > Flavobacteriales > Flavobacteriaceae > Lutimonas. The sequence continues at coordinate 2,978 of JAUIKV010000019.1, read as the reverse complement.
AGATCCATCCCTTCTGCAGAACCCTTTCGAGATAAACAGCACCAAAAGCCAGCAATACGGGGTAAAGGCCGATCGCGTAATAACTTTTTGCCTTAAAGAAAAAATAAATTGCGATTACGAAAGCATAGGTCCAGAATATGATGCGAAATTTTTTAAAAGGCCCATGGAGAAAGAATGATGCAAAAGCAGCAAACAATGTTAGAAGCGAACCTGTAAAAAAGAGCAATTGGTCACTGAGAAACCCTATGCGCTCCACGTTCACAAGTTGTGTGGAAGCCAGGGTCTGCATGTGCCGTATGACCGGAAAATCATGATTTAGCTGCCAGATCAGATTAGGAAGCACAATGACAAAAGCGAGAATCAATGCAAAGTAAAAGGTCCGTTCCAACAGGACCTTCCTGTGTTCGCTGATGAGAAGTGCAGGAAGAAAGCCAAGCATGAGGAAGGCGATATTGTACTTATTGAGGAACCCAATGGCAAAAGACACAAAGGTGATCCAAATCCATTTTGGATCCTGTGATATTATATATTTCACAACAGCATAGAAGACAAGAGTCCAGATCAGATATTCGAAAGAGTTTGGCTGATAAAGCGTATTGATCCTAAGAAGGACTGAGCAAACAACCCCGGTGGCACCCAGAATCTGGGCAAAGAGATTCCCTTCGAGTTCTTCAATGATCTTCCATACCAAGAATACTATAAGGGCTCCGAAAAGAGCAGGAAAAAATTTTACCCAGAAAACGCTTTTGCCGAGCGAGATAATGATGTAAGAGATCCAACCAGTTACCGGAGGCACTGTAGTATAGCCCCATGAGAGGTGGTTTCCAAGATCCAGATGGAGGTATTCATCTCTGTGGAGCTCATAAACAGGATTGATTGACAGGTACTGTAAAAAGAATTTCAGCAGTATGAAAAACACAAGAATCAATCGATTTTTTCGCATGGTATTGAAGTTGACCTATTTTTTCTTGATGGGAATCCATATCTCCTCTTGAGCATCCGGGTCATCTGGTCTATATCCTTCAGGCAGGACTTCAAAATGTTCCCGGTCATCCAGCTGATAAGGACTGTTCGGAAACCATTTCCCATAGATAAACTCCAAGGATTTACTGAATTCGTATGCCGGGCCGATATGATTGAAAACCGCATACAATCCTCCTTCGATCTGATAAAGGCTCAGCTGGGGGTTTAGAGCTTTAATTTTATCATCACTTAAATCAGTTTCCAATGCGACACCAGCCCATTTGGTAAAAGGAGCATTGGGATCTAAATCATATGGGTCGAAGACCGAGTTAAACTTTTGAAGAGATATGAAATTGCGATCCTTTCGATTCTTTATGGTCTTCACCAACGGGCCAAAGCTTTGCCAGAGAGCCTGAGTCCTGTCCTCGGTGAAGCTCATTTGCAAACTCTTGCCTAGAATTATGGTGGGTTTGAGAGTTTCTATGTGGTTCTCCATTTGGGATGATTCAAAAATTATTTGAAATCAGAAATTAAAGGTCTTGCTTCTGGCGAATGTCTCGTCAAACATGATTTCAGCATGTCCGCTTGGGGCGTCGTATGGGGCTTTGGGCAAAACGGAAGGATTGTCGGGGTATGAACCCTTTTCATAAACCAGCTCCTTGAAAACACCCGAATCTTTGACTAAAAGGAGAGACCACCCATTCCGCTTTTCCGGCTCGATGAAAATTGGAGCCCGGGTAACAGTGAATCGGGTTATGACTTCACCGTATTTGTCAAGTAGCAAAAAGGTGCAACCACCAGTTCCACAGAAATATGAGCCCATTAAACGAACAAAGATCTCCTTGTCTCCATCGTCATTGATATCCACTTCGTAGAATTGAAAACGCTTGTCATTCTCAGTCAAATATTCGTAGTCCTTTGCCAAATAGCTCTTGAGAAAATTTTGAAGATTGGCCGCGGTTTGCTCATCAGTGCTTTGACGCGTGTAAACTTCCTGTTCTTGTGAAGCGGCATCCGTTGATGATTCTTTCGGGATTACCGGTGCGTCGAGCTCAAGATCTTTTTTCTTTTCCGGCTGGCATGAGATTGAAATTAAGGCAAGAATCAGGGTCAGCAAAGTTAGATGTGATTTCATTAGGGTCTTTTTATGAGGGTTGGTTGAATCTATTGCAAATAGTGATTGGCAAAGCTTGAAAAAGCATCAAAACTTTGATAAAAAGCGGATGCCTCGCCAAAGCCGTATTCCATAAAAACGAAGGGCACAGAAGCCTTCTCACTTTGAATCCTGTCTCCTTCGGTATCTCCAATATACAAAGCTTTTTGCAAATCATGACGACGGATCAATTCCCGAATGTTTTCGTGTTTAGGCCTGTGGTTCTGCCCATGAGCACGAGAGTCCCTGATCAGAGCTTCAATCCCGGCATATCTCAGAAAATGTTCAATGGTACGAGCCGGGCAATTGCTTACAATAAAAAGCGCATACCTTTTCGACAGAAGCTCCAAGCCTTCGAGCACACCCTCATAGATATGACCTCCTTGACGATCAATGAGCTCGTATTGCATGTCGACGATCTTCTCATAGTGTTCTTTCCTTTCACCTGGGGAAAAGTCCGGGAGCATGACTTTTAAGAATTCTGCCTCCTCCATACCCATGAGCCCGTTGAGCTCCTTTTTTGAGGTTTCAAGTTTAAAATGGTTCCGCTTGAAGTACAGGTTCCAGGCATCGCTGTAGGTTTGAACGGCATCCCAAAGGGTGCCATCCAGGTCGAAAATCAGCGAATCAGGATTCTTGGCGACCATTATCAATCGTTATCGAATGTTTTGAGCTGAGTTTCTGTCAGCTCGCTGAGGTTAAGCTTTTCCGCGGACCATTCTTTTGAGAATAGCCCATTGCTTGAGCGTTTCTTTAGCGGGGACCGCAGGGAATCCGAGAATTGTCTGACCATCGGGAATGTCGTTTATAATACCTGATTTGCCACCAACCGTCACTCCGTTACCTATCGTCACATGATCCT
>JAUIKV010000274.1 GCA_030430615.1 Bacteroidia bacterium | reverse complement strand
AAAGGAACTGATCTTACAGGCTGATGATACTGTTGAGACCAATGACAAAGACTATGTTTTCATTCATTTTATCCTGAACAACCTGCCACGTGGCTTGATAGGCCTGCTCCTCGCTGTGATCCTGTCGGCCGCCATGTCTTCCACGGCTTCCGAATTGAATGCCCTGGCAGCGACCACAATGATTGACCTTTATCAGCGCAATGAGAGATCCAAGAAAGATCCGGGTCACTATGTGAAGGCGACCAAATGGTTCACACTGGCCTGGGGAATACTAGCGATTCTCGTAGCGAGTGTTGCAAATTTGTTTGACAACCTCATTCAGTTGGTCAACATCATCGGGTCGATCTTTTACGGAAATATTTTAGGAATTTTCCTGCTTGCGTTCTTCTTTAAAAAGGTAGGGGCGAATGCGGTCTTCAGAGCGGCCGTGGTCACTCAGTTGATCATTGTTGGAGTCTGGTTTGCAGATATCCTGCCCTATCTCTGGTTAAATCTGCTGGGAAGTGTTCTGGTTATTGTCCTGGCCCTGATCCTCAATCAGGTGACGCCTGAAAGGACTCCTCAGAGAATAGTGGAGACATAAAAAAACCCCGGCAGATCCGGGGTTAAATTCTTTCTAAGCTTAGGTAAAGTCTATCTATTCAACAGGAATATTGAGACGAGCCTTCTCCCAGGCGAAGAGGATTCCTTCGTTGGCAATGGCATACATCAATTCCTCCTGGTTGTCATCCACCATTTCAGGATTAATAGATACCCTGAGGGCATCATCCGATTCTGAATATGAATAGGCTCCCCAAGAATCGTTCTTCTTGCTGAAGATGACGGTCCAGTCTCCAGTTTCGTTGGGGATGATGAAGAAGCCATATTTTCCAGCAGGCAAAGCTTGTCCTGCAACTTTCACATCTTTGTCAAAGGATACTGTAGTGTTCTCATTGGCTCCGGCTCTCCAAACGGCACCGTACTTTTCAAGGCCACCCCAAATTTTTCTTCCTTTGACACTCGGGGCTCCGTAATCAATTTCAATCGAAGTGCCTCCTATTGTGCCTTTGGCATTATTCCTGGGGCTTTTCTGGGCACAGCTGATCGAACTGATCATAACCAACGCCAAAACTATACTCAAGAGTCTCATATCAAATTTTTTTTACAGCTTTCTGCGGCATATCTTATTTGCTCCACTCGGCTATGGATTCTTTATTCATTTTAACGTAATCAGCGTTTCCAGCTTTTTCAGCTGCAGCAAGAGATACTTTGGCTGTTTCAACAGCACCTTTCTTATCTCCCATATCGGCCTGGATCATAGATTTGCGACGAGACATCCAGAATGCGTCGGGGTTCATCTCCACGGCTTTGTTTACCCATTCGAGGGCCTTGTCCATGTCAGCACCCGCCTCGTGATAAAAGGCTGCTGCCTGAAAATAGTCATTTGCAGTGGGCTCACCAGCCATGACATCTTCAATGCTCTTCATGGCCATCTCCTTCGCAGGTGTTCCGATCTTGAGGCTGACGCGAGTTTGCTCCCACATGATGTACATCATTCCTGTCGATCCATCTGCAAGATCTCCAAAAGCAATGGTGAAGTTCTCCATGTCGTAACCTGTATTCTCAGGTTTGGCCTGAACGCTCAAAGCGACTTTGCTCTTGTCGAGCTCTTGAGGCGCTCCTCCTCCTTCAGATTCGGTGTAAAAGATGATGTCCCAGGAATCTTTATTGGGTACCGATAGAATTCCGTAGGTACCTTTCTTAAGTTCCTTTCCCTGTACTGTGATATCGGTGCTGGTGGAGAAAGTAGTTCTCTGGTTCGCTCCGGTTCTCCAAAGCTTGCCATAAGGCACCAGGTCTCCGAAAATGGTTCTTCCGCGCATCGCGGGTCTTGAATAGTCCACTTCGATTTCGGTAAGACCGATTACCTGCTCAATTTCAGCGCCCGGACTCGGCTGGGGTGTTTGGATTTGTGCCTGAATGACGAAAGTCACAAGCACCAATAATAGCGTAATGATTTTAGATTGCATAGAATTTAGTTTTTGTTAAATATTGCTTAAAATTAAGTCAATTCTCAGGATGGTTAAAAAATCCACATTTTTTTAACAAAACTTTATGAGCCTAACGGGCGTAACGCCTGACACGAATGGTTCTGAAGAGAATACTGAGCAGAAAGAGGAGTACAAGCGGAAGAACCAAATTGATGATCTGCCAGCGACCGCGCTCGCGATAGGCCTTTTCTTTGTCGAGAAACTGCAGCTCGAGACTTTTGGCCCGAAGGCGAATGATTCCATTCTCATCGAGCAGGTAATGCGTGGCGTTGAGCATAAAGCTGAGGTTGCCATAGGGCTGCTGCGTCCATTTGTCCTTGTCGAGAGGCAGGGGTTCTCCCCGGTAAACCTCGTTGGCAGCGATATCACCGTCACTGATGACCATCATTTTGGTCATGGAGCTGCTTTCAGCGGATTCAGGATAATCAAAAGGCTTGATCCTGTCGGCATAAGCCGATTTGAAGCTGCCTTCCAGAAGAACCCCGAAAGGAACCGCCGCATCCTTGTACTCATTGCGGTCTATTTCACGGGCGATTTCGTCCAGCGCGACCGGGGTTGGTGTCCCAATGACACGACCGTTCGCCGAGGAACTGAGCAGGACCCTTTTTTTCAATCCGTTGTCAAGGGTATCGATGCTGCTGGGAAACTTGAGAAGCACAGGATCTATGTTTTTGGTCACAGGATGCTGATCATCCGTGAATACCAGAGGGAAATAGGGCCAAACGAAATCCTGGTACTGCACCTGGTTCCCGGTGTTGCCCGATGCCAGGCGAATCGTAGAGCTGTAAAGGTCCTTGGTCACGTTGTAATTTATGCGCACCCCGTAGCTGAAAAAGAGGTCGGTTAGCCCGAGCTCCCTGTTGTAGGCCAGGGATTTTCCTGAGGTCATCAAACTGTCCATCTCAGCGTGAACATTGTCGATCAGCCAGATGGTCTTCCCTCCGCCGATCAGATACTGGTCCAACAGGTATTTCTCTTCCTCTGAAAAGGGGATAGTCGGTTTGGCGATGAGCGTCAGGTCGTAGTCTTTGAGTTGGCGCAAAGTTGAGACGGGATCCGTTTCTGCAGAATCCAATGTGAAGGCAGCCAGGTGATAATACTCACCTAATTTTTTTAGGAAACTATAGAGATAGAGTTCATCTAGTTCCCCGTTTCCTTTGAGCACAGCAATTTTCTTATCCTTGTCTTCTTTGATCTTGGCAAAGGCATGGGCAAATTCGTACTCG
>JAUIKV010000273.1 GCA_030430615.1 Bacteroidia bacterium | reverse complement strand
AAAAATTGGGGGCGTAGCCCCTGGATCTTCTAAACATGATTTGCTCCTGGCTTCCCTGGCTGATCTTGACGACCGAGTCATCCTGTGGATTCTCAATGTGTAGGTTGTGATGTACAAAGAAATCTGCCACTCCCGACAGGGTCGACATAACTTCCTCCTCTTCGCTGAGGATGGGAGAGCCGTGCAGGTTTCCGCTGGTGGCCACTATGGGTCGCGTCAACTCACGAGACAGAAGCTCAAGCAATCCGGAGTATGGAAGCATGATCCCCAATTGCTTCAAGCCCGGGGCAATGGCATCAAGAGCAAGCTTTCCCGAATAATCCTGATGAGGAAGAATCACTATCGGGCGGGGTACCGAGATCAATGTGGTTCGCTGCGCCTCATTTACGCTCAGTTCTGCCTCAAGAATTTCCAGGGAAGGGTACATCAGGGCAAAGGGTTTCGCAGGACGTCGTTTGCGCTCCCTCAAACGCATGACCGCTTCCGAATTGTCAGCGTCGCAACAGAGCAGGTAGCCTCCGGTATTCTTGATTGCCACGATCATCCCGGCAGAGATCAAACCTGCGATTTTCTTGAATAGCGCTGAATCAGAAACCTCCAATTTGTTTCCCTTTTTATCGCAGAGCTCCAAAGACACCCCGCAATCCGAGCAGGAATTGGTCTGAGAGTGAAACCTCCGATTGGAGGGGTCCGAATACTCCTCTGCACACTTCGGGCACATGGTGAATTCATCAAGGGTTGTGTGCTCTCTTTCAAAAGGAAAATCTCGTGTAATACCCCATCGCGGTCCGCAATTGACGCAAGTTGTAAAGGGATAGCCATGCCTCCTGTTGTTGACATCCGCCATTTCTTCTCTGCAGGCATCGCAAATTCCAAAGTCAGGGGTGAGCTGCAGGTTTAGCGGCCCTTCTTTTTGGGAGGTTCTTATACGGAAATCCGTACAGCCCTCGTACTCGGAAATCTCCAACCCGTGAGAACGAATTCTGGCCAATGGCGGTGGATTTTCAATCAACTCCTTGTAAAAGGAATTTATGGTATCGCTGTCGGCCTCCAGGTGAATGATCACTCCCCTTTCGTCGTTTGAGACATAACCCTTGATATCAAAGCGACGAGCGAGATTGTAAACAAATGGACGAAAACCGACACCCTGAACCTGGCCGGCAATTCGAATCTTTTGGGAAACGAGCATAGATCTTTGCTGAATGGTCCGGAAACGAAGTTAATTATTTTCCGCGTGCATCTCAGCAGCGAGGTTGAGAACCCTCTCAATCACCTCGGGAATGGAGGAGCTTACGGGTTCTGACAGTTCCAGGCTCATCGGTGAAATATGATCTATGGAAACTGTGAACAAACTCATTTCAGGGGGATGATCCATCAGATACACAGCTTCGATCATATCCTTCAATCCAACATCATGGACGCTCAATGCCGATGGAAAATCAGAAGCAAACCTTGGCCGGATAAGCCGCACGTGACCTGTCGGCCTGCCGTCCATAGTAGCGTCAATGAAAATGATTTTTTCATACGATTCGAAACAACTCAGCAACAAGAAACCTCCGGTTCCACCGTCTAAAATGTCGAGGTAATCCGGGAGCTCCAGCTTCGCCATTTCCTGGATGACCTGCACGCCTATACCCTCGTCCCCCATGAGATAGTTTCCAAGACCCAATACCAATATGCTCTGACTCTTGTCCTTTTCGAAGAAAAAGGCGTCACTACTGACGGCCAACGGATTGTTCATAAGTTCATTCATGCGTTACAGATTAACGTGCATTACAGATTAAAAAAAGGATCGCCCTTAGGAGCCTGGAAATGCTTTTCAACAGTTCATTAAAACAGTTCATAGCATCGGGCGATCCTCAAATACTAAATATGATCCCCTTTCTCGATCCGCTCTTTGCGCACAAACTTGTATCCGCTGATCATGGAGGAGGATTCTCCCCGTCCTTCCAACCAGTCGTGATAAAACACCAGGTAGACATGAACCAGGGTGAAAATGACAAACAACCAAGTAGATATGTGATGCACATAGCGGGTTGTCATTTCATCTCCCAAGACGTAAGGCACCCAGGAGAAAAGTTTGGGCAACCACCAACCTGAAGTCGGAGCATAGAGTCCGAATCCTGTGAAAATCTGAACAAGAGCCAACAAAAATAGAATCAAATAAGAAAAAGAGGCCAGGTAGTTGTGTCCTACACTGATGTTCTTAAGGACCTCCTTTTCCTCATTCTGCAAAAGAATGTCAATTTTGAGCACGTGTTTCATATTGTCCCATTCCTTTTTCGAAAGGGGAATAAATGCACGCCAATTCGAATAGTAATTTCCATAAAAGGCCCAATAAATGCGGGCTAAAGCATTGATCAGGAAAATATATCCCGTGGTGAAGTGTATCATTCGCACGGTTCCGAACCAGTAGGAATCTACTGCCTCGGCACTGGACATGATCGCAGGAGGGTTGGCAATGATAAACCCGGTTATAGCGAGAACGGTGATGCATAATACATTGAGCCAATGAAATATTCTCACGGGCAATTCCCAAACCAGCACCCTCTTAAATTCATATGTCTTTTGCACGGTATCCACAATTTCTCAGATTTTGATTAGACTTGAAATCTTCTGGCTAAACTTCACAACTCCCTACATTACTTACTTTGGAGATGTGATTGCCGTGTTCATCGTACAGGTGAACGGCACAAGCCAGGCATGGGTCAAAAGAATGCACGGTCCTAATGATCTCGAGTGGGAGCTCAGGGTCAGCGACAGGAGTGTCCAATAGAGAGGACTCATACGCAGACAACTGCCCGTTCGGATCTCTAGGAGAGGCATTCCAGGTGGTTGGCACCACTTGTTGATAGTTTTCGGTCTTGCCATCTTTTATTCTTATCCAGTGAGCAAGGCCACCTCTTGGCGCCTCAGTGAATCCAACCCCTTTGCACTCGGCAGGCCACTTGGAAGGCTCCCACAGGTCCATGGTTGCCATTCGCTTGTCACCGTTTTTAATGTTTGTCAGCAGTTGGTTGTAGAATTCGAGGGTCCAGCCCCCAACCAGTTTGCTCTCGATTCCGCGGGCTGCTGTTCTTCCCAAGGTTGAGAACAGGGCATCAACAGGCACATCCAGATGACTCAAAGCGGCGTTTACAGCTTCCTGGATCTCTTCGTTTCCTCGGGCATAACCTACTAGAAGTCTGGATAAAGGACCAACCTCGACCGGCTTTCCTTGCCATCTAGGAGTTTTGACAAAACTGTACTTGCCTTCCACATCCAGGTGCTCGAATG
>JAUIKV010000272.1 GCA_030430615.1 Bacteroidia bacterium | reverse complement strand
TGGGGATCGCCTTTGGAGCCGATTGATGGAAATGGCGCAAATAGGCAAAACGCCGAAAGGAGGTGTCAGAAGGCTTGCCTTGTCGGATGAAGACAAAGAAGGCCGGAAGCTCTTCATCTCCTGGTGTGAGAAAGCGAATTGTAGCATAAAGGTGGATGCCATGGGCAATATTTTTGCCATTCGGCCCGGAAAAAACCCGGAAGCAAGCGCGGTGATGACCGGAAGCCACCTCGACAGTCAGCCTACGGGGGGTAAATTCGACGGGGTTCTTGGCGTCCTTGCCGGACTGGAGGTTTTTGAGACCCTCAACGACCATGGTCTTATGACAGACCATCCTCTTATATTGGCCTCCTGGACCAATGAGGAAGGAGCGCGGTTCAGTCCTGCGATGATCGCCTCGGGGGTATTTTCAAACAGTTTCAGCCTCGACTATGCCTATTCCAGGAAGGACGAGGCAGGAAAGACGATCAAGGAAGAGCTGGAAAGAATCGATTGTCTGGGAACCGATGTTGTTGATCCGAAAGAAATAAAAGCGTCCATCGAGCTGCATATTGAACAAGGGCCTGTGCTCGAATCCGACAAAAAGGATATTGGCATCGTAACGGGTGTTCAGGGAATTCGATGGTATGACCTGCATTTCAAAGGACAGGAGACGCATGCCGGACCTTTCCCCATGTCTCATCGGAAGGATCCGATGAAATCTGCAGTTCGATTTCTGGAGTCGGTCTACCGTTTTGACGAGATATTCGGACCTGAGACGCGAATAACTGTCGGGTACGTCTCCTCAAGCCCATCAGTGAAAAACACCGTACCGGGAATGGTTACTGTTTCTTTGGATCTCCGCCATCCTGACCCCCTTCAGTTGGAAGAGATCGATAAGGAACTCCACACTTTGGCCAATTCACTTAATGGGGTCGAAGGACCGTCGCTTGAAATCGAAGAGATTTGGCACTCGCCACCCGTATATTTCGATCCCCAATGCATCCAGGCTGTCAGGGAAGCCTCGGAACACCTGTCGTATTCTTCCCAGGAGATTGTGAGTGGCGCGGGTCACGATTCGGTTTATCTTTCCAAAGTTGTGCCTGCCAGCATGATCTTCGTTCCCTGCGAAAAAGGCCTGAGTCACAACGAAGCCGAGAATATGACGAAACAGGAGGCTGCCAAAGGCGCCAATGTACTTCTTCATACCCTGCTCAACCTCGCCAAGAAATAAACTAAAAAGACAAAGAAAATGATTCAAAATCCGAAAGAGGCTGTTCTTCACAGCAAAACGGTTGACTTCGTCTCGAAAGACCACCAGTTGTTCATTGATGGCATGTGGTCCGAAAGCAATACAAACCAGAAATTACAGGTAGAAAATCCGGCAAATGAAGAGGTCATATGCGCGATAAGCGTGGCTTCGCCCGGTGATGTCGAACGTGCCGTGCAATCGGCTCGCAGATGCTTTAAATCGACCTGGGGAAGCAAATTCAATCCGGCAGAACGCTCCAAATTGCTTCTAAAGCTCGCAGATCTCATGGAACGCGACAAACAGGTGTTGATGGAAATTGAATCTCTTGACAATGGCAAGCCTTTGAGCAAAGCACAATACGATGTTGAAAGCGCAATCAATCATTTCCTATACTACGCCGGATGGGCCACGAAAATAACTGGAGACACCTTACCCGTGGGAAATCAACATATTGCTCTTACAGTGCGTGAACCACTTGGAGTGGTAGGGCTGATTGTTCCCTGGAATTTTCCCCTGATGATAGCCGTATGGAAACTTGCTCCGGCCCTGGCCTGCGGCAATTGCTGCATTCTCAAGCCCGCTGAGCAAACCTCCTTGTCGGCACTTTATCTGGCAGATTTGATTCACGAAGCGGGATTCCCACCTGGTTCAGTGAACGTCCTGACAGGCCCGGGTTTGCCCACAGGTCAGGCAATTTCTGACCATCAGGATATAGACAAAATCAGCTTTACAGGATCTACGGCAGTAGGTAAAAAGATCATGCAGAGTGCGGCCCAAAGCAATCTAAAAAACGTGAGCCTCGAACTGGGAGGAAAATCTCCGAATATCATTTTTGATGACGCGGATTTGGCCAAAGTGAAAAGCAGCCTCATCTGGACGAGTTTTTACAACTCCGGACAGGAGTGTACGCTTGGATCCAGACTCTATATACAAAGAGGAGTTTACGAGGAACTCATCAGTCACCTTCAAAAGGAGGCCGAGTCCCTGAGCATCGGGAGCGGTCTTTCCGATCCGGATCTGGGACCACTCATTAGCCGGGCCCAAATGGAAACTGTCCTCGGATACATTGAAGATGGAAAACAGAGTGGGGCCCGACTCGTTTTCGGAGGAAGAAAAAGGCAAATGGAATCAGGTCGGGGCTACTTTCTGGAGCCCACGTTGTTTGAATACGAGGATGACAGCATCAAAATCGTCCAGGAAGAGATTTTTGGACCCGTGGTCGCGGCCACCGTCTTCGATACTCTTGACGAAGTCGTTGAGAAAGCCAATAACAGCAAATACGCCCTTGCGGCCGGGATTTGGACAAGCGACATCTCAAAAGCCATTCGAATCAGCAAACAAATAGATGCCGGCAATGTGTGGGTAAATGGCTATGACCTCTTTGATCCGTGCGTCCCTTTTGGCGGCTTCAAGCAAAGTGGCATGGGCAAAGAAATTGGCAAAAGCGCCATTGAGCTGTACACCCTCGAAAAGTCGATCTGGTTCTCGGCATAAGCCCCGTTGACACAATTTAATCTTTTAAAGAATTTATCATTTTGAATATGAAACAGAGAGAATCTCTTTTGTCTCCCGTCTGGACGCATTTGACTCAAATTGTGCCCAAAAAGGGAAAAGGAATTTATCTTTTTGACGATAACGGAGATCGGTATACGGACTTCACCTCGGGCATTGGCGTGATTAACACCGGGCACTGCCATCCAAGAATAGTGGAGGCGATTCAAAATCAGGCCAACCAATTGATCTTCGCTCAAATGAATTGTGCCTTGAATCCCAAAGCCATAGAACTTGCTGAAAAACTCAATGAAATAACCCCGGATAGCCTCAATTCCTTCTTTTTCTCCAATAGCGGGGCCGAAGCAACGGAGAGCGCCGTAAAGTTGGCGAAGGCATCAACGGGGAGAGACAATATTATCGTCATGCAGGGTAGCTTTCACGGCAGAACTCACCTAAGCATGGCTATGACAACCTCCAAAACGATCTACAGGAAGAACTATGGACCATTGCCATCGGGAATTTTCGTGACTCCCTTTCCCTATACCTTCATGTTTGGCTGGACA
>JAUIKV010000018.1 GCA_030430615.1 Bacteroidia bacterium | reverse complement strand
ATCAATGAGATAGGTTCACATGAAGACATGTTGCCCACCTTCCTGGCCGCCGCAGGAGACTCCAATGTCAAGGATAATCTGTTGAAGGGAGTTACATCCAACAAGAGATCCTATAGGGTGCATCTCGACGGTTACAACCTGCTGCCCTATTTTAAAGGGGAATCAAAAGACTGGCCCAGAGAGGAGTTTTTTTACTGGACGGATGATGGCAACGTGGCTGCTTTGCGTTACAACAACTGGAAAATTGTGTTTATGGAACAGAGGGCCCACGGATTTGACGTTTGGCAGGAACCATTCGTGACTTTGCGCTTGCCCAAGCTCTTCAACCTGAGAACGGATCCTTTTGAGCGAGCCGATCACGAAGGCATGGGATATGGCTACTGGAGAATCAATCGAGCTTATGTGCTGGCTCCAGCCCAAGCCTATGTAGGCAATTATTTAAAGAGTTTTGGAGAATTTCCTCCCAGACAGAAACCTGGTTCATTCAATTTAAGCGATGCCATGTCCAAAATGACCGAGGGAACGCCAAACAACTAATCCGTTCGGAATAAATATTTTTTGGAACCGATCGTTGGATTGATTCCGGCGATCGGTTGTTTTCAATTCATATACATACTGAAATGAGTCATCGCGCATCCCGTGGAATATTTGTCACTGTCATATTTCTTGCTTTTGCGGGACTTGAATTTGTACGACCTCAGTCAACGGATGACTCGTCTTCTGCCCCTTCTGCGCTTTTCGTATTCGATTCCAATGAGCCCCTGGGTGTCCGATTGAGCTATGTTTCAGAGGAGATTTTAAAGATCAGCAATGACAGTACTTACGTCGGTTGTGAACTCAGCTATCTGGAAGGCGATGAATGGAAGAATCTAGAGGCCGAAATTCGTATTCGGGGTGGATTTCGCAGAACGTATTGTTTTTTTACTCCCCTTAAACTTAAAGTTTCCCAGGAATCATCTGTTGGAACCCCTTTTGAAAAGGATCGAAAAGCTAAACTGGTGCTGCCCTGTCTCAAGAGCAAAAAAGCGGATGACAATTTGCTCAAGGAACTTATGGGCTACAAGATATTCGAAGTCCTTAGCCCTTATCATTTCAAAACGCGCTTACTGGACGTCGAGCTGAAATGGATTCGAAAAAACAAAACCGACGTCCACCATCTAATGGGATTTATGATTCAGGATGATGAGAGCTTTTCCCGTTGGAACGAGGCCAAGGAGATTGAGAGATTCATGGATTACCAGGCTCTAAATGAAAAATACAGGGTAATCAACGCTCTTTTCCAGTACATGATCGGCAACACAGATTTCTCTACCGTTTATCTTCACAACGAAAAGTTGTTCTATGTCAATGATATGATTGTACCTGTGCCTTACGATTTCGACATGTCAGGACTGGTCGACGCGAGCTATGCGGTTGTCTCCCAAGTGAAAAATGAAGTACTTCCCATTGACCAAGTGACAAAACGACTCTACAGGGGCTTTCAAGCCGATCACCAAACTTTGGAGGAAGTGCGCTCCCTGTTTCTTGAAAAGGAGAAAGAGGTCAGTGCCGCCATTGAGAGCCTGAAAGCTTATTTTAAAGATCCCAAGGAGTATGATTTGGCCAGAACTTACATTGAAGGGTTCTACGAGATTTTGAAAGATGATAAAAAATTCAGTAAACGGATTGCTGACAAAGGAAGAAAAAATTGAGGATTCCTGCAGTTGTTGTATTTTACTTGCTACTTTTACAAGGGTAAAAAATCATGCAACATGCCTAAAACACTGACCTTCACCTTTTTCCTTCTCCTATGGATAATATCTCCTTCAATGAGGGCCCAGGAAAAGGAACAAAAGGGAAAGCCCAAGGTTGCGCTTGTCTTAAGTGGAGGGGGTGCCAAGGGAATAGCCCATATACCCTTGCTTCAGGCCCTTGATTCCCTCGGGATCGTGCCTGATCTGGTCGTCGGAACCAGCATGGGAAGCGTCGTGGGGGGTTTCTATTCGATGGGCTATTCGGGTGATTCGATAGCCTATATTGCAGAAAAAGCGGATTGGGGGGAACTCCTTGGAGGTGATATTTCGTTTTCGGATGTCAGCATGGAGGAGAAAAGCGAGTTCAAAAGGCACCTGGTCGATTTTGACATCATTGAAGGAAAACCCAAAGTGAATGCCGGTCTTTTGAAGGATCAGAAGCTTCGAGAGTTTATCACTTCATTGGCCTACCCGATCTACAATATAACTGATTTTGATGAATTGCCGATTCCCTACAGGGCCATGACCACCGACATAGTGAATGGCAAAGAGTATCTTTTTAGCGAAGGTTCCATCTCAGTCGCCATGAGAGCCAGCATGTCCATTCCCGGGGTTTTTCAACCGGTCGAATACGACAATACGCTCCTTGTAGATGGTGGCGTGCTCAATAATTTCCCGGTCGACGTAGCCAAAAAACTTGGCGCAGACATCATCATTGGAAGCGACGTGAGTGGCGGAATGCAGCCAAAAGAAAAATTGAGTAGTATTCCCTCTTTAATTTTCCAAACCGGAATGCTGACCAGCAATTTGAAAAGTCCTGAGAGTCGGGAGATGTGTGACATACTCGTAGATCACGTACCCCACTTGACTCATTCCACGGGTGATTTTGAAAAATCAGGCAAAATCTATCTCGAGGGTAAAAAAGGGGTGAAGGAGAGTATGCCATATTTGGTAGCCTTGTCTGAACAACTAAAGGGATATCGACAACGGATTCATGCACTACCGGATGTTAAGGATGAGTTTGCCCTCGACACAATTATATTCACAGATATCAGTGAGCCCAACCTGGAACTGATCGAGGCCCGGATAGGCATACAAGCAGGGGAAACCTATTCCTCACAGGAGATGCTCGACGGAATAGACAGGGCCATGGGAACAACCCTTTTCTCCCAGATCACTTACGATGCCTCTTTCAAAGATTCTCTCTTGGTAGCCAACCTCAAGGGATTTGAGCATTCTCCCCACCAGGTCAAGGGATCTCTTCACTATGATTCCTATCGCTCTGTGGGCATTCTGGTGAATTACACGGGAAGAAATGTCATCGGAAATGCGTCGCGTATTGTGATTACGGCTGATATTGCGGTTCAGCCAAGATTTAGAATACAGTATCAGAAGACCTTTGGCGAGAGTAAAAACTGGTGGTGGCGATCTGAAGTCCTGGGAGAATTTCTGGAACAAAAGTTTTTTCTTGCAGGCGAAATAGCAGACAATCTCAAGTCGAGATACGTTCAATTTGACAACCAGATCAATTTCAATCTCAGCTCGCAGAGAGATTATTTTGGGGTTGACCTAAGCTACGAATACAACCGCATTGTACCCGAGATAGATCCATCGATTAAGGAAAATGTTCTCGGTATTAAAAGTTACAATTTCAACAACCTGGAACTGGGTGCGCACTATTTTTATTCGCGCTTCGATAAAGTTTTTTATCCCGACAGGGGCCTGCAGCTCAGAGGATTTGTAAGCAGATCACTTCTTCATGACGTGGATCTTGTATTCTCTGATCCCGGTTTTGAGCCAATCAAAGGGTCAACCAATGGATTCACAAAATTCGGAATGGACTTCGAGTACCGCACTCGATTGAGTCCAAAGATAACGGGCATTGTAGGTACCAATCTTAGTTTTATTGCCCAAGACCCTTTAAAAGGAGATGACATCTCATTTACGGATTACGGATATTCGGCCAAGTACAGCCTGGGTGGCGTATTAACTGCGCCGCGCAGGGGAACCTATATTTTTCCAGGGCTTCATGAAGACGAAACCTTTGTCACTCAATTGATGAATCTTCAATTGGGCCTTCAATTCAAACCGTCCTCCAAAATACTCATCATCCCCCATCTCAATCTGGCGTCAGTAGGTTTTGGAGATTTCGGCGACTATTTTGAAGATGCATTTTCCCCATCAGGAAGATGGTCGGATGGTATCGAAACAAGTGCACTCATTTCAGCAGGAGCTCAATTCGCATACAATTCCTTTCTGGGACCACTCAATTTCGATGTGTCCTGGGTCAATGACGTAGACAAAGTCAGAGTGTTTTTCAGTCTGGGTCTGACCTTTAATCGATCTAATTGATAAGGAATTATTTGAGATCCGAGAAGTCGGTTGGATTCATAAACACCTGTTCAATTTCTCGCACAAGAGGACCGTTCACTCGGCTTTCTTCGTAAACTTTGATCCACTCAGGGTCATTGACAAAAGAATCCCATGCCGTGTTGCGGGTCTCCATGTTTGGAAAAGAAACAATATAAAGCAGGGCTTCTTTGCCCCCATTTTCTGCCAGCATAGCGTCTGCAAAGGAAGGTTTTTCACCCGGTCGTGTCACCCAATAGCCTACATTGGTAAAACCATGCTTTTCGAAAAGACCGGTAGTATGATTTCTGAAACGGGATATTATGCCTTCCAATTTTCCTTCGTGAGGATAATAGATCCTCAACTCGTAAACGGTTTGAGTTGGGGAATGACTGGCTTGCTGATCGAGTTTGTCCTGAGCATTTACTGTCATAAAGGAAAAAAATAAAAGACCTAAGATACTACTTATCGCTCGGGTTCTTAAAGGTTTGGATAATCTCATTGTTTCTGACATTTAAGATTCATTGATTTTAAAGTTCTTAAAGGTATCGATTCTTGCGAAGACAAACATATTCATATTCCAAAGCTTTCCAAACACAAAGTTATTCTTACATTTAATGATCAAATGACAAAAGTCTTGAACCGATTCCTAACCGGCCTCATACTAATTTTCGCATTCCTTTGTGCGACCCAAATCCGAGCACAGAAAACGGACACCATTATTCATATCAATGGTAACATTCTTACGGGTGAACTCAAGAGAATGGTTTCCGGGGTTGTCACTTGGAAGATGGACGGCATGGGAACCATAAGCATGGAAGAACCTAAAGTCAACACAATCATTTCAGACAAACAGTTCCACATCAAAATGGAAAGCGGAAATATTTACTTTGGATCCTTCGATTCTTCGAAGGAGAATAGGATGGTCTATGTTGTGACGAGCAACCGTAGAATTCACATTCCAATGAGTGACATCGTTGAGATTTATCCAAGCAGGAAATCCTTTTTTTTACGAACAAGTGCCAACTTAAGCCTGGGATTGAATTACACCAAAGGTAGTGGAATTGCCACCCTTGCCTTTTCGGGTAACGTGGACTATCGCAAACTCCGAAATTATTATAATCTGGAATGGGATTCCAACAATACGTTCCAAACAGACACGCTAACTTCACGGAAGTCCGACGGTATGCTCACATGGCAGAGAACTCTTTCAAAAGGATGGTCTACCAGTATTTCTGTCATGGCGAGTCAAAATCTGGAATTAGGAACCAAATTGCGAGCAAGTTTGAATGTCACAGGAATCAAGGACATTGTTTACAATGAATGGAATCGGCTGTATTTTGGTTTGGGATTGAATTTCTCTCAGGAAACACCCTTTGATGATTCTGATGTCACAACTGACGCGGCGGGTCTTTTCATGCTCAATTGGAAAGTATACAGGCTTTTGAACCCAAAAATATGGGTCGATGCAAATCTAAGCTATCTCCCCTATTTGACAGACAACAGGAGTCGCTTCACTCTGAATCTGAACCCTAAAGTCGGACTTTTCGGGAACAACTTCAAAATAGGGACAAATTTCTATTATACCTATGACAGTCGTCCAATAGCAGAAGGTGCTGCTAATGATGACTACGGTTTGAATTTACAGATTACGTACTCCTACAATTAGATGACCTTAGGCATTCAGGGAGCAGCTGCTTGAGCAAACTTCACATTCAATCGCTTCATAAAGCTTCTGGGTCAAATTCATTTTGTGAATACGTTCATGCCGATCCGTGAAGCAGGTTTTGCAATCGGCAAAGAGCTCAAGGTCCCACGTATCTCCAAAAACGAGACCTCTGCTCAGGGAAATCCCGTATTCGAGAACCTCTTCCAGAGAAGTCAAATCAGGCATTTCGAACTCACCACTCTTCATCAATTCCTCCATTGCGCCGTTTCCTGCCCGAACCGGAATGACCGTGCACGAATCCACACCGCAGTCGAAGGCAAAATCGATCGATTTTTCGGCCCAAAAAATTCCTTCCTCCTCGGTCATAAAGGGAGGGCGCAGCAGAATAAATGCCCGGGAATTAATATTGTTCCTTTTAAGAAAATCTACACCTCTCTTGAAATCCTCCAGGGTCATTTGCTTGTTCAGTCGGGCAAGTATTTCCGGATGGGCGGTTTCCAGCCCAATCGCGACCTCCAGCTTTCCGGAGATCTGATCCCTGAATTCCAGGCATTTTTCTCCAATCAGCCTGGGGTGACTTTCGACAATCACGGTTTCAAAAGGCTTCACGAGCTCGGCGATACTCTCGTATTCTGAGTGCGGAATCGCTTTTTCATCGAAAAAACTCCCGCTGTTGTATAACTTGATGTGCCTCGCAGATGGGAGCCTGGACAGCGCCCATTCAATTTGCTCCGGAATGGCACCTGGAGGAACAGAATCATTCGAGGTGTTCTTCCACAGGTCGCACATCAGGCATTTGAAGGAACATTCTTTATTCGACAAAAATACGATTGCAGTTTCTTCAATCCGCCCATTGGGGCGTCTCTCCTTCTCTACCATAAAGTCATATGGGCGTTGAAACTCAATCTTGTTCTTTGACCCTCGCTGGGAAAGAATCCATTCAGTATTCATAGCCCTAGACTTCATTTTTTACAGAAATTAATCTCCTATTTTGAGAGTTTCTCATTCATATCGGGAATGAAATTCTTTCCTGTAGTCAATGTCTTTTTTAGGGAAATGCTGGTCAAAAAGCTCCTTCGAAGTCACACCGTGCTGAAAGCGCCTTTTCTCAAACACAGGCATGTCGAGTCCGGTGATCTCCTTTACTCCGATACTAACAACTTTACCTTTGAGCTCATAAAGTCTTTCGTGATCCCAGTCGGTCATGTCGATATAAGGAATGCCCTCGGAAATTTCGATGACATTGGGCAAGGTATAAGGGCTGAAACCTTCAAATCCGAGCAAGTCTGCCGGAGAGCAGGTTCGTGTATATCCCCGACTCAAACCTCCTGAATACGTGAGTGAATGTTTAATAGAATCGACTCCCCATCCCTCGTGGTAGAGCATCAGGTTATTCAGGACACTTTTGATTGTCAGCTCCGGATTCTCTTCGATCGGGTAATCCTTCAGATTCTCATCACCGCCATCCCCGTCAATCAAATATTTCCAATCCGGATACTTTTCCCGGATTCCCTTGAGCAGAGCCAGGTTCATTGTCGCAGACTGTACGTCGAGGGGCTTATAGTCTTCGACAACCTCCACGGCTTCCTTCCAATTCAAAGCGCTGTAGTCCAATTCAATCGGCTCGAGGAACATTTCCAAACCAACCGCTGAGAGAAATTGACGGGCCTGCATCAGGTCGGCTCCATCACCATCCACAGACAGGGTAAACGCCTTCAGTCTCGACGGGCTTTCCCCAAGTTCCCTCAAAGCGTGATAGGTCAGCAGAAAAACCGAGCCACTGTCGATGCCTGCAGAAAATGTGACTCCAATAGGGCCGGAAGTCGCCTTGAATTTCAGCCACTTCTTAATTTCAGCATAAAGCGCTGACATGTAATCCACGGCTATAGACTCCAGGCTTTCAGGAGTGTAGCGATTTCTCTTTGGCGTAAAGAACCTGTCATATATGGGGTTTGGATCCGGGCAACCCAGCAGTTCGATGCGGGTGATGTAATGAGCGGGCGCCATACGTGTATAGGATGGGTGAAACTGGTCGTCCATGCCTTCTTTCTTTAGATAGTTGTAAATCACGTCAATCCGTTCGGCGATGACCAGTTGAGGCCCCGACTCCAGCTTGGCGATAAAATATCGGATCGGACGTCCTATGGAACGGGCCATGCGAATTGTCTTTCCCTCGACGGCCACCAGGCAAAACTGTCCGTCAATTTCCCGGACGGCGTCCAGCTCACCGGATTTCACCCTGGATACCGCCTCTTCATGGGTCATATTGTAAATAATGTTCTTTTCGGGATGCGTAAGGTCAATGACCTTGCTGATGTATTCACTATTCATATCATTTCAGTTTTTCACGGGCTAATATGCCCTCATTCTTGTCAATTGTTATGTATTCGTCTGTTTCCAGGTCTTCGAAGCTCTGCTGGCTCCCATCGGGCCAGCTCACCACAAGCCTGTCTATTTTTTCTGCCCGTCCGAGACCGAGATGAACCCTCGGATCATTGTTTGAGAGATAGCCCATGGACCATTGGTTGATTGCAACCTGCTTGCTCCCTCCGGCCTCCACGGTGACCAAAGCCCCTAATCCGGAGCTCAACCCCAATGGACCCGTAAGGGTCAGACCCAACCAATGATTCTCCTTTCCGGATTCGTTGCGCAGCAAAGCGGGAGCAGCCTCGAGATCCACATGGGAAATGAGAATGTCAATGTCACCATCGTTGTCAAAATCGAGAATGGCCAGGCCCCTTCCTGATCTTTTGGTCTGGAAATAAGGACCGGCTTCTTTGCCCACGTCTTTGAACCTCCCGTCCCCATCGTTCTCAAGAAGCAGCGGATACTGCAAAATCAGTTCCTCCGCTGTTCCATTAGCAGTTACCAAATCGAGATCCCCGTCGTTGTCAAAGTCGAGAAAAGAAGCTCCCCAGCAACCTTTGCCCCGCATAGGGCCGGCGATTCCACTTGATTCGGTTATGTCCCGGTAGAGACCATTGCCCAGATTCTTGTAAAGGGCTCCATATTTGAGGTCCGTCACGAGAATGTCGATCAAACCATCTCCGTCCACGTCACCGAGCGTAGCGTGCATCGAGCCGGTTTCCTGGCCATTGCTGTTCGTCGCGATTCCGCTCGCTACCCCAACTTCTTGATATTTTCCCGAATCATTCCTGAACAGGAAGTTTTTCTGATGGTCGTTGGCCTGGAAAATATCCAGGTCGCCATCCGCGTCATAGTCAAATACGGAAAGCCCCATGCATTTCGAATCCGGGTAGAATAAGCCGTATGCCTTCGTCACCTCTTTGAAAGATCCATCTTCCTGCTGCTCATATAGCATGCTTGCCTGTCCCCTGTATTCTCCAGGGTGTGGCATCATATTGGGCGCCTCCGCTGAAACGTATCCCGGATCGAAAGCGAGGAAATTGCCTACCATCACGTCGAGCCTGCCATCTTTGTTTTGATCCCAAAAAGCGGCTCCTATGCTCCACTTGACAAAGCTGTTGAGTTCAGCAGGGCCCTTTAGACCGAGTGTCTCCGTTTGGTCTGAAAACGTGCCGTCCCCGTTGTTATGCATATAAATATTGTCCCCGTAGTTGAGCAGGTAAAGGTCCTGATATCCGTCCTGGTCGAGATCTACCGGCGCAGCTGCCATGCCCCAGGAAGAATCATCCAACCGGGATGCACTCGAAACATCTTTAAAAGTCCCATCGCCATTATTATGGTATATTGCATTTGTACTTCCTTCGAACTTCTTTCCGTTCTCATCGGAGATCCCGGGGAGATAGGTGCCATTGAGGAGATAAATGTCCATCAGTCCGTCATTGTTGTAGTCAAAAACCGTGACTCCGGAGCCACTGCTCTCCAAAATGTTCTCATAGGACTCATCACCGAAATTATAAAGAAAATCAATGCCGGATTCCTGGGTGACATCCGTGAACCTGGGCACGAAACTTTGAGCCTTGACCCCTTGAGCATACAAATTCAGCAGAACAAGAGCCGAAAAGATTCTAATAACATTCATTCCTGTCATTCCCCGGGGTTTGCGTTTAACTGTATTAAACTTTCTTTGGAAGGTTCCCGTCCTATGACCCTGGTATTGTAATGCTTTTGATATTCAAGGAGCTCGGGAGTTGCAGGATAGGTGTCATCTGCAGATGGTGGATAGGACCGCATTCCATGAAAAGGCAAGGGCTCAACCGTGCTTCCCTCCGCCGTATTCATATCACCATCCTTGACCCAGCCAACGCTGTGAATGAGAAAATCCCTTTTCCATCCTTCCTTGAGCTTTGGCAACTTTCTGGCATCGAAACGAACACTCATCTCGTCTCCGGCATTAGAGATCACGTAGCGGTTGTCGGAACCTTTCAACAGCTCCAACACATCGCCGAAACGCGTGTAATTCCCAGAGAGATCCTCCCACTTCCTGCCTTTGCTGACCGAAGAATAATCAAACCAGTGGGGTCCGTGTCTTCCACCCTTCCTGAAGGATCGTGAAAATCCCCTGTACTGGAGATCCGCTACGGCAGGATCCAAAATCGTCGTGACCAAGGGAGCATCGACATTTCCTGAGGAGAAGAAAAGCTCATCCCAGTAGATTTCCATATTCGTTTTGATGCGGATGCGACGGTCTTTGCTGGTGATCTTTCCGGAAAGATCCACAATCACTGTTTTATCCTTGCCCATTGGAAAGCCTATCTGATCGATTGCGGTCCTCCAGTTCCCATTCTGATCGAGAACTTCGAGAGAGGGAGGACTCAGTGAAAGAGCATCCGACTGCGAGAGGGCCACGTTGATGCTCGCATCTGTTGGAAAGATCCAACCTCGCAGAAATAGCTTCAGCTCATTCAAATCCACTTCAGGCCCCGGATCGACTATAAGTTCATGCATTTCGGCCAACCCCTGGTATTTTCCTTTTTTGAACTGACTCACATAGCGATCATCCTTTGTGCTGAGCAGATCCAAAACATCCAGACCTTTTCCGGTAATCGCACTGACCGGATAAACTTTATCCGCCACCTGGTGCAAGGCCATTCCGGGGAAAGGAGGTGGGGAGAACTGTTCTGGAACAAAAACCTTAACGGAATCGGGATGATCTACCACGACCAGGCGCAACCTGTCCATGTAAATGGTCTCCCAAAGCTCAGAGGTGATTTTCAATGAATAGCTTCCATCCAAAGGTTTCAGATGTTCTCCTTCAATAAGCAAATAGTCATCTGAGGCGTCCGCAAAGGCATAGCTCATATTTTCTCCCATAATGCCCAGAGGCATTCCGAGTGCGCTTCGCCACGTGATGTCTTTCACAAAAACATGCTCTTCACCGTTCCAGGCATAAAGGAATGGGCAGGAGCCTTTGAGGGTCTGCTCTTCAATAAGGTTTTGATCCGCATCCGGCAAAACGATATTCTGAGGCACGCCATTGGTCCAGGTAATTCGGATCACGTCAGCTTTGGAGCGATTGCCGAGTCCGAAGGTGATCTCGGGCTGGGTCACTACAGTACTCTGGTAGAGGTCTCCGGCCCGCATCTCAACTTTCGAGCCGATGCCGAAGTAGTTGTTCTTTGCACTGCCAGTTCTGAGACCCACAAGCTTCATGTTCAAATAATGGTTTCTGTTTCCTCCATCATTTCTCAGAAGGAAGATCTCGCCCTTCAGCCCGGATAGCAAAAGGTCGGAATCACCATCTTCATTGTAATCGAAAACGGATACCTGACTCGCGCTCAAGCTACTTTCGGGCAGCAAACGGCTGAGGTTTTCAAAAGTTCCGTCTCCATTGTTGTGATAGAGAAATACTCCCCTGTCACCCTCATTTTTCGCTTCGCCCACCAAAACAAGGTCAAGGTGACCATCGTTGTCAAAATCGATGAACTCGAGATCATTAATCACCGAACCCTGCAAATCTCCAAAGTCGGATTCCAGGTCGGATCTTGACTTGAACCCTCCTTCTCCCAGGTTCTCCAGAAGAAGCAAAGGTCTTTCCGAATTATTGACAATAGCTAGGTCTAAAAGTCCGTCGTTGTTGAAATCTCCCGCTACTGCTGCCTTTGACTCTAGCGGAACATTTAATTCCGCAGAAATCTCAACTGCTTCAAAAGAAGCCTGTCTTTGATTCCAGGCGAAGAGGTCAGGTCCATTAGAATTGACCAGGTAGAGATCCAGATCGCCGTCATCATCGAAGTCGCCAAAAATAGCTTCAGTTGTTTTGGTATCTGAAGTGCCTCCCAGCCCCATCTGATTCTCAACTTCTTTGAAGTTGCGGTTTCCTGTATTCAAAAAAACCTGGTTCTTCCCATCATTGGCCTGGAACAAATCGAGATCTCCATCATGGTCCAGATCAGCAAATAAAGAACCCGAACCACCCCTGTTATCAGAAAGGCCAGATTCCTCTGTTAAATCGACAAAATTTCCCTTGCCTGCATTGTGGTACATCACAGCTCCTTCCCTGACTAGAATCAAAAGATCCAGAAAACCGTCATTGTCAAAATCGGCGAAAGAGGCTCTATTCTCATTCTTGTTGTGCTTTATTCCGTAATTCGCAGCAAAATCCTGGTAGCGCCCGAGCTCATTCTGAAAAAGGTGACTTTTGAATTCTTCATTTCCACCATCCTTTCTTCCAACGTAAAGATCCATGTCTCCATCTCCGTCGTAGTCGCCTACGGCGTGATGAACAGGGAACATTTCATTATCGGATGCTTCCTCGAGCGGACCAAACCTAAGACCCGCGCTCGCAGCTACTTCAGTGAAGCGAATGGACTCCAGAATCTCCCCTGCCATATCGCCAGACATGGCAGTTGTCTCGCTGTAGTTAATCAGGGGAATCCCCAGCGCCGACTCACCGGGACCCTTGAGGTCTGTCATTCCGGCCTGATAAGGATAGGTGACTTTCTGATAGTTGTGAAATACCGTGAAGGGTATCAGGGCATCCCCGGTATTCCCGGCTTGAAGGGATTTCACGACCTGATCGTAATAAGGCATGGATTCGGCAGGAAAGTCGGGAAACTGCGCGGGTAGCTTTTCAAATTCAGCAAGGGCCCCGTCGGCATTTTTCTGTTTGATGTACGATTCCACCAGAAGGATCATCGGGACCAAATTCCCGGGGGTTTTGGCAGTGAGTCGCTCCAGGTAGCCCTGTCTTTTCATCCCAGCATCACCATCTTGATCAACTGCATACAACTCGCATAGCTCGAATAGTATTTTGGGACTCTCAGGATTCGTCTCAAGCGTCTCTTCGAGTACCTGTATGGCCTCCTGGTTTTTTCCCTGAAGTCGATAGGTCGTTGCCAACAGCAGGTTGACATCGGGATCCGACTCATCCATGGATTTAGCCTCAGAGAGTCTAGCTTCTGCCTCTTCGTACTGCCCCATCCTGAGATAGACCAAACCGAGGTTGGCATAACCCAATTTTTCATCGGGTGCCAGTTCGATGAATTTCTTGAATTCAGTTTCGGCCTCTTCCAGTTTCATCTCCTCGAGATAAGCCAGGCCCAGGGTCTGCGTCGACATGAGCTGCACTTCCATTTTTCTCTTTTTCTCCTCCGCCGACTCGCAAGAGACCAGAAGCGACATGACCAGGAGGATAAAGATGCTGTGAATACATTTTTTCATCCCTTCAAAGTTAAATAATTAAAAAGAGATAAAAATCTTTTTCAAGGCTTTGATACGTACAAGTTTTTAGATGAAGTCACTTCAACGGGGAGTGTGCTTTTCAGGTTTCCGAAACGGTCAAATTCAATGGTGTCTGTCTTTCCTGAGTAGGACGTTTTAGAAAGACTTTGCTTCAGCTTTTTACGGTCTGAGCCACTTTCCACAATGGCTTCGGCCAATACCTGAATTGCGTCATAGGCATATGCAGCCATGGCACCCGGATAACGACCAAACCGGCCTTGAAACTCCCTCATAAAATCTGAATCGCGATCAGTCATCCAGGTTCCTCTGTTGACAAAATAAACATCTTCTAAGCGCTCTGACACCAGAAGGGAAAAGGTTTGTTCATGGAGTAAATTCATACTCGTGTAAACAGGCAACAATATTTCACCCGATCGCAGAAACCGGATCAGCTGAAGGCTCAGCCTCGGTTCGCAGAACACGACCAGGGCTCCCGGCCTTCTGACGCGTATCATGCTGGTCAATGCTTTGAAATCATCGGGCGAGGCGCACTTAAAATGCTCCGAGGCTCGATTCATTTCCAAATCATCGAGTTTCTTTAGGCTTTCTGTAGCAATTCGGGAATCGTAGTCGTCGTCCGAGACCAGAATCCAGGTATCAGATCCATGTTTCTCAATCAGGTCATCGAGTATGGCCCGAGCCTGCTGTTCACTGTTGGGAACGCAGTTGAAAAATTGGGGGACATAGGCCTTTGACAAGGTCGGGTCAGATGCCCAGGCAGAGACAAAGGGAATATCTGTTTTGGCTGCTACCTGCTCCGCCAGGTGGGAGTTTCGGCCGTTCAGCAATCCGACAAGGGCCCAGGCCTGCTCATCAAAGACCAGGTCAACTGCCTTTTTTGAACCGACTCCCCACGGGCCTTCCATAGATTTTATCGAAATGTCTACAGGCCTTCCGTTCAAGCCTCCGTTACGGTTGATTTCCTCTTTTGCAAATTCAGCGCCGTAGCGTGCCTCGACCATTGTACTGTCTTCAACCAGGAGTCCCAGCACGATAGGTTCACTAGTTTGTTCCGCAGCAGACTGAGCCCATAACCCTGAGGAGCTCCATTTATTGCAAAACAGGAACACCAAACAGAAAACAGCTATAGTAGACCGGCCGCACATAATCAATAGCCGGGCATTCTCTTGGAACCACTTCTCTCATAGTTCAAAGGGCTCGGGCTGAACAGAAAGACTCCATTCTCTACACGCGCCATCCAGATCTCTCCGATGTCATTCCAGGATTCGTCAAAAACAATCTGCCCGGTCACTCCCGGATAGCCCTGAAAAGTCTCCAGGTCGGTAAGAATGTCTCGAATCAAAACCCGGTTCAATCCAACCTGGTCAATGGCTTTCACGATCAGATTCATCCCGTCATAGGCATGAGCCGCATAGACGTCTGCCTCCTTGCCAAACCTTTCCAGGTAAGAGGCCTGGAAATTTTTAAGCTGAGGAAGATCAGCTTCCGGGTTATAGGGGCTGGTGCTGACCACTCCTTCGGCATTGTTCCCGGCAATTTTCAGAAATTCTTCGGACACGGCCCGGTCGGATGCATAAACGGGCTGTTCCATGCCCATCTCACGCATCTGATTCAGGACCAGCGCCGACTCTTTGGCATTGGCCCATATCAATACCGCATCCGGCTTCACACGTTTGATATTTTCCAACTGAAGCGTGAAATCGGTTTCCCCGTTGTCAAAACGCTCCTCGATCATCATAGGATGACCTAATCGCGTGGCAACTCCCGAATACTCCATCACACCAACACGCCCATACCGGTTATTGGATCGAATCACGGCGACACGTTCATGTCCTTTTTCTTCAAAAATGTGCATGGCCAGGGCATAGCCGCTTTGACGGTCGTCACTGATCACTCGGATCGCCCAGGGGATGTTCGTTTCCGTAAAAGTAGGGTCAGGGTCTCCCGTGTTGACCATCATGATCTCCACTTTCAAGGTGGCCCTGAGGGCAACGTGAGACACAATGTCATCGATCGAGCCCAACCAGGCCCAAACGCCTTCTTCATCCATTTTGATCACCTCATTCGCCGCCGCTCCCCAAAGACCTGCGTCGCTGTGTGCCATGAGCCGATAAGGCAAGCCTTCGTAGCCTCCCCTGGCATTGGCCTCCTCAAGGGCCAGTAAAGCTCCATTGAGCATGTTCTTGCCTTCGACAAGCATCTCATCGTCTGTGAGAGGTCCCAGGAAACCGATGCGCACCTCGGTGAGCCCTGCGGGAGGTTTCTTGTCGCGTCCAGGTCCGAGGAATTCAATGGGCTCCACAAAGTGATATTTGTAGGCCTGTCTGAATTTGTTGTACGGGAAAAGCTGTTCCGGCGTATTTCCGTATTTGACCTCCTTATCCTGGGCTTCCAAACCGGTTGGAAAGGAAAGAAGTCCGAAAAGAAACAAGCCGAACAAAAATTTACAGTGCCTCATAATTCATCATTTTGACTTGCAGAGTGCCCAAACCTCAATCTCGACGAGGAGGGTCTCCCAGCATAACCTGGCTTGAATTCCTGTGCTAGCAGGAAGGGGATCGAGCTTGAGCCACCTGTAGAAAGAGGTTCTAATCTTATTGAATTCCTCATAGTCTCTTTCGATGTCTCTCAGGTAGTTCGTCGTTCTGACCACATCGTGCCACGACATGCCTTCAGCTTCCAAAAGGTTGGTGATATTGACGTATGTTCTCCAGAGTTGTGCCTTGAAGTCACCGATATGCTCTGGCTTCCCTTCTTCATTGACGCTCGCCGTACCTGAAATGAGCAATGCCCTGTAGTCTCCAAGGTCAAGACGGAGTGCCCTGGAAAAAGACGAAGGTTTTTCATAATTGTACGCTTCGTTGATCGTGTGGGGCGCATGCGTCACGAATTTTTCGATCGGAGGGCGTTCTGCGTGAACCTCGGGATACACCGATTCTATTATGCTATTGTCCTCTGAGAGAAGCCCTAGCTTCTTCATTTCCAACTTTTCGCCGTCTGTCAACTTGTTCAGGTCAATTAACAAAGGCTCCCTTTCAATCGCTTTCTTTTTGTCTTTTATCGTCATTGTTTCCATAATCTTATTTTTTTATTCTGCTTATTAGTTATTTGTTCTGTTTCTTATTTTTTCTTCTATTTTATCTCTGATTTCCCCTTTTAATCTTCTGCACATGAAAACACGTTTCAATTGACTTTGTTCCCGGTACTGATCTTTTCGCCCCGGGACAAACCGTCTGAGGTCGCTACCCAAATCATCTCGTCCCTGATATCCACACCCAGCACATAACTATGCGCGATTTCAGGATTCTCATAGGTAGTCCAGTTCTCCCCATCTGTTGTGCTCAAACCCTTGTCTGTGCACACATAGGCAACCCCGTCATATGCCCTGATGAAGTTTATGAAATTGCTGGCCAGTCCGCTGTCGTGATCAAAATAGCCCTTCCAGTGAACCCCGTCATATCGGCTCAAACCGAAATAGGTCGCAACCCACAGGTAGCCATCCGACCAGGAAGTTCCGGTGGTAATGTCATGGACCACGCCATCATCGGGAAACAGATCGATTTCCATGTTCCCGTCTGGATCCACATAGTCTCTGAACTGACCCGTTTTGCGCGAGTACTCGACCACACCACCTCCCCAGGCTGCAATAAAGATCTTGTTGTCACCTGCTGAGATGCCATAGGTCCAGGGCTCGTGCATGGGTGCATTCTGCTCGGTGTATATCTCCCAGCTTTCGTCAAAAGTGTCGTATTTGCCAGCCCCACCTGCCGTAGCCACCCATACCTCATTTTGGTCACAGGTGACCGAATAGATCAGGTCATTGGGCATCCCGCTGTTCAGCTGAGTGAAGTTTGTGAATCGCCCACCTGACCATCGGGTAAGTCCTCCCATGGTTCCGATCCAGATGTCTCCTGTCATTTGGCTGACGTCTATGGAGAGTACTCCGTTGTGGGCCAGGCCGTCTTCAGTTGTATACGTCTTCCATATTCCATCCTCCAAAACAGCCAATCCGCCGTGGGTTCCAACCAGAACGCGGTCATCTGCAATGCGAACACAATAGGTCTTGTTCGAGGGTAAGCCGTCTTTTTTGGTAAATGTCTTCCAATTGCCGAATACCGGAAGCTGCGTTGACTCTTTGGGCTCTTCCCCGTCAAAGGCAAAAAAGAGCAACAACATAAGAGTCAAAGCGCTTAGTTTAGCGAAATTTTTCATTTTGATTTGAGATTTCATTATTTCCATCTTGATTTCATTTTTTTCATCAAATCCCTTTGATCAGGGTTCTTGATAGGCCACCTCATCATCGTTCATGTACTTTGGCGATCTCAGTGACTTAAGATAGTTAATCAGGTCATTCAATTCTGGTTTCGTAAGGTCATTGACCCTACCGTGCCGGTCGTCCTCCGCGTAAACCGTCCAGATTTCCTCCAGGGTTTTGGCCCGGCCATCGTGCAGGTAAGGAGGCGAAGCAAACAGGTTGGTCAGGTGAGGTGTGTCAAACAACATCGGATCATCCGTCTTTGCCAGGGTGCTCACATCAGCCATTTGCCTGTTTGTGTAAAGAGGCGCCGGGTGACAGGTGGTGCAACGATTCATCTCAGGAATGACATCTCCGTTGTTGTCAACCGTGCGCTCGAAAATTGCTTTTCCCCTTTCCTGGGACGCTGTCAGGTTTCCATCCGGATTGTGCTGCAGGTTTGGCGGATGGTCAATTCCTCTCATGATATACGCCGTAATGGCGTCAAGATCCTCGTAACTGAAGGCTTCTGT